>JABMRP010000131.1 GCA_013202535.1 Planctomycetota bacterium | reverse complement strand
TCGCTCGTACATTGCTCATTCTCCATTTTGTTCAAGCGGACCGTGGTCCGCTCGTCTTTCGCCAGACCGATCGTCGCTTATGCGGCGTGTACCACGTCGTCGTGATCGTCCTGCGATGGTTCCCGCGCCTGTTCCGTTTCATCTTCTTCCGACCGATCCGGCGAGTCGTGCCGAGCCCGGTCGAGCAGTTTGAATTCTCGTTGGATTTCCGTTTCCCACTTGCCGGCGCTTTCCAGGCGGAGAAGCCACTGCAGTTGAGTGGCCGCCTCGTCGAATCGGCCGATGTGCCGAAACAACGTTGCCAGGAGCAATCGGGCTTCAGCATCTCGCGGGTCCTCGTTCAGCAGTTTGCCCAGCAGATGCTCCGCCTCGAACCGGTTTCCTTTCAAATAATGGTCGACCGCTTCGGTAAAGGGCGTCGTTTCGCCGTCGTCTTCCACCGAAGTGCCGGGAAAACGGTCTCCCGGGCTACCCCACAATGTGGAGACTACCCAGAGGGCCGCAACAATCGTCCATAACCCCACGCCGACTCCCCAGGGGAGCCAATCCGTCCAGACGAATGTCGACACGAGGGCCAGATTCAGCAGTGCCGCGAACAGCACCGCCAGCCCCAAGGCCGACCAGGCTCCTTGCGCGCACATCGCCGGAAGCCCTGGCCACAAACGTGTTGCCCACCACATCCTGTGCATCGAAGTAGAGGTTCCTTCCTGACGCCACGGAAAAGGGTCCACATTTCCGGCCACGGAATTGTAGCTCTAAAAATGGATTGAATCAAGCCAACTGAAAGGGCCACTTTGAGTTAGAGCCGACCGACGGGTTGTTCCGACGGAGGGGGGTGATCCGATGGGCCGTCCGTTGCGGCCCGTGAGATTTTCTGCCACATTGGTGGCTGATGCCGTCACGTGCATGCGCTGCGGGTGCATGTCTCTAAGTTCTTTTGGGTTGCCGGCTTGACCCGTGCCGGGGTGTCATGGACTACCAGTTTACGCCAGCCGCGTTACGCTGTCTCGCCGCCGCCGAGCGACGATCTGGTCATGCCGATTCTGAAGATTACGCGCCCGTTGCCCTTCTCCTGGGGCTGTTGGAGGAAACGGAAACTCGCGCCGCGGGGGTCCTGGCCGAGTGCCACATTGACCCCGAGACGGTCGAGCGACGGTGGCCCACCTCGCCGCCGTCATCGCCACCGGCCGATTCAAACTCTCCAATCCGGCCGGCCAGCGTCGAGCCCCGGTCGCTGGAAAACGTCGAGCCCCAGTCGCTGGAAAACGTCGTCGCCCGGCTTCGCGCCACGCTGGCGGCGGCCATCCGGCGATTGGCCCCTCGCCGGCCATGGGTGCTGGCGACCGAGCACCTGCTCTTGGGGTTGGTGGCTGCCGACCACGAAGTGGGGCGATGGCTACACGCTCACGGCCTGGATGCCGACACGTTGGAGCGCGAAATCCACCCCTACGATGGGTCCTCCACGGATCTTTTCCCCGCAGAGCCCCTCGAAGAGGCGGTGACTGGACCACCCCTCGATTTGCCGGAAGACACTTCGCCGACTCTCGGTCGGGAAGGCGACCAATCGGGGAAGGTTGTATCGCAGGGGGCTTCCACTCCCGGCGGACACCTGGGCGCGCTGCGGGTGATCGACGCTTCGGCCAACCGTGCGCGGGAAGGGCTGCGCGTGGTCGAGGACTACGTCCGCTTCGTGCTCGACGACCGGCACCTAACGGCCGCCCTGAAGCAGATGCGCCACGACTTGCGCGACGCGCTGGCCGGCGTGTCGACCACGCACCGGCTGGCCGCCCGGGAGACCCAAGCCGACGTGGGCACCCGGCTGACCACCCCCGGCGAGTTCGATCGGGCCGGCGGGGCGGGCGTGATGACGGCCAATTTCGTCCGGCTTCAGGAGGCGTTGCGGAGTTTGGAGGAGTTCGGCAAGATTGTCGACGTCGATCTGGCCGCGCGTGCCGAGCACTTGCGTTATCGAGCTTATACGCTGCAACGGGCGGTCCACGCGACCGGCGACAGCCTCCGCCGCCTGGGGCACTGCCGGCTTTACGTGTTGATCGATGGCCGGCCGACGGTGGAGGAGTTCACGCGGTTGGCCGGCGAGTTGGTGGAGGCTGGTGTTGACGTGTTGCAACTTCGCGACAAAACGCTCGACGACCGCCGGCTACTCAAGCGGGCACGCCTGCTGCGGGAAATGACCGCCGGGAGCGACACGTTGTTTATCGTAAACGACCGCCCCGATCTGGCCGTGTTGGCCCGGGCCGACGGCGTTCACGTCGGTCAGGAGGAGTTGACGATCAAGGATGCGCGGACGATCGTCGGGCCGGATCGGCTCGTGGGTGTGTCGACCCATTCGATCCAACAGGCCCGCCAGGCGGTACTCGACGGGGCCGGCTACATCGGCGTGGGGCCCACGTTTGCTTCCGCGACCAAGCAATTCGACCATTTCCCCGGCCTGGAGTTACTCGAACAGGTCGCCCACGAGATTCGTCTCCCGGCGTTCGCCATCGGCGGCATCACGCAAGACCGCATCGAAGACGTGCTGGCCACCGGCATCGGCCGCATCGCCGCCAGCGGCGCCATTCTCTCGGCCGCCGATCCGGCCGCCGTGGCGGTGGAAATGCGAGAGCGATTGCGAGGTTAAATGTTCGCTACTCGCCCGGCTTAACGCCATCGAGCAATTCGACGATCAACGCTTCCATTTCTTCTTCCATGCCCGGGCGGTAACCGGGCCAGACGGAACGGACGACGCCTTGGCGGTCGATGAGGATCGAGGCGGGAAGACTGTTTTCAAACAGTCCGGCCTTCATGAAACTGATGCGAGTGTTCCACTGCGGATCCCCGTAGACGGGAAAGTCGTCGCCGACCTCGAATTGCCCGAGAAACGCGACCGTGTCCTCCTGCAGAAGGGCGGCCGGGTTTTCTCGGGGAGCATTCGGTTTCTCCTGGTTTGCTTCGCACGAAATCGACAGGACACGGAAATCATTGCGCCCGCCAAATTTCTCGTGCAAGGCCACGATATGAGGAAACTCCGACCGGCAGGGCCCGCACCAAGTCGCCCAAAAGTTGATCAGCACCACCTTTCCGGCCAGATGGGCGTTGGTGATCGACGGGGGGCCGTTGCCCGTTAGCTTGACCAGATCGACCGCGGGCAGCGGTTGAGATTGCTCGACGGCCGGATGCTGACGCGGATCGGGAGTGCCGAACGGCCGGAACTTGAAGATGCCGATAACGATCAAGGCCGTCACGCCCAGCACAACCCAGGTGAGCCAAGGGGCGGGCTGCCCGGCATACGGTGGATACGGAGGCACGATATCGGGAGCTGCCTGTGGGTCGTTTTTCGGTGCGGCCATCGAATTTCCCTTGCCAATAATGGGTTCGCCGGAGCGACTTCTTCCTCGCAGCTCCATGTTTCCCTGGGGGGGGCATGGAACGCGGGCCCCGAAGCTTCTTATACTTACTCTACCATGATTATTCACGTCGACATGGACGCGTTCTACGCCTCGATCGAGGAGCGTGATCGGCCGGAGCTTGCCGGCAGACCGGTCATCGTGGGGGGTGACCCCGATCGGAGGGGGGTGGTGTCGGCCGCCAATTATATCGCCCGGCGGTTTGGTGTCCACAGCGCCATGCCCGCCAGTACGGCCCGGCGAAAGTGCCCCCAGGCCGTGTTTCTTCCCGGGCGGCTCGACCACTACGCGCAGGTTTCTCGCCAAATTCGCGAGATTTTCCACCGCTACACGCCGCTGGTCGAGCCGCTGGCCCTGGACGAGGCGTTTCTCGACGTGACCGGCAGCCGGGGGTTGTTCGGCCCGCCGGTCGAGATCGGTCGGCAGATCAAGCAGGAAATTGCCGATCGGCTCCGATTGGTCGCGTCGGTCGGCGTCGCGCCGAACAAGTTTCTGGCCAAGATCGCCAGCGACCTGGACAAGCCGGACGGGTTCGTGGTCGTGGCGAGCGACGAAGTCCGCGCGTTTCTCGATCCGCTCCCCGTTGGCCGGCTCTGGGGCGTGGGACGCGTGTCGCGGGGCGTGTTGGATCGACTGGGGATTCATACCGTCGGCCAGTTGCGGCGGATGCCCGTGCAGGTGCTGCGAGATCGGTTTGGTTCGGGGGGTGAGCATCTGTGGGAGTTGGCCCACGGCCGCGACGACCGGGCGGTGGTGCCCGATCATCAGGCCAAATCGATATCGCACGAGACGACGTTTGCCGTCGACATTTCCGATCGGCGGGTGTTGCGATCGTGGCTGTTGGAGTTGACCGAACAGGTCGCCCGGCGGATGCGGCGTTGCGGTTTGCGTGGCCGGACGGTTCAACTGAAGATCCGCTATGCCGACTTCCGCACCATCACCCGCAGCCAAACGCTAACCGAGCCGACCGACGTGACCGACGAGCTCTGGCGGACGGCCGCGGCCATCTTCGATCGGCTGCCGGGGGAGGATCCGCCGGTACGCTTGGTGGGGATGGGCGTCAGCGGTCTGGACGACTCGGGCCGGACTCAAGCGATGTTATTCGACCGCGACGAGCACCAGCGCCAGAGCCGGCTCGACGCGGTAACCGACGAGATTCAAGACCGATTCGGCCGCGCCTCGATCGGCCGGGCCGGTTCGATGGAAAGGAAAGAGTAGATCTGTGCAATACGAAGTAGAACAAAAATACCCGGTGGCCGACCTGGCCGCATTGGAAACCTCGCTCACGGCCTTGGGTGCGGAACTCCAACCGCCGCAACTGGAAGTCGACCTGTACTACGCCCACCCGGCCCGCGACTTCGCCGCCACCGACGAGGCG
>JABMRP010001283.1 GCA_013202535.1 Planctomycetota bacterium | reverse complement strand
GCACCAGGAAAGATCAGGCCGTTGGGATGCGCGCGGCCGCCGGCCGGTTCGGTCTCTTCGCGATAGAGGCTCGCCGCGTGCGTCGCGCCCATGGCCACGTAGTTGCTCAGCGCCTGCGGATCGGTATACTCCGGCGCCGTGGCGAACTCCTTACCGGGCACACTGGGGCAGCGGTGGATGGACAGGACCACGCCCGCTGCGCGGCGGTGCGCCGGCACGTCGGCGTAGGCGCTCTGCTTGAAATCGATCAGGTCGTACAGCGCCATCTGTTCGACATACGGCGAGATGCTAACCCGCCAACTGAAGCCGGCGCGGCTCCCTGGCTCCCCGGCCGACCCGGGCAGCGGCGAGGTGGCGGTCACCTTGCCCTCGTTGGTCGAGGCGGGAAGACAATTGAAGGCAGCTTCGTAATTGTGCATCGCCAGGGCGAACTGTTTCATGTTGTTGCTGCATTGCATTCGCCGCGCGGCTTCGCGGGCCGATTGCACCGCCGGCAAGAGCAGGGCAACGAGGATGCCGATGATTGCCAGCATGATCAGCAATTCGATCATCGTGAATCCCGATCGACGCGTTCGGATAGCCATGGTTTTTCCTCCTCGTTGAACTCGGTTATTCGTCTGCAATCGTACGGAAGGCGCTGCCTCGGGGCAACCTCCCCCCCATTCATGGTCATGCGGTTTCGCGCACGGCCGGGAGATCGGCCCTTGCCTTTCCGCGCCGAGCGACGATAATCGGGTCCAGCTTTATTGCAGACCTCCTACGATGGCCCACAGAGGATAACGATGGAAATCTCGATCCAATACTGCTGCCAGTGAAACTACTTTCCCAGGGCCTCCAGTTTGGCGGCCGAACTTCGTGAGGGTGCCGGAGCCGAAGCCAAGTTGATCGAAGGCAGCGGCGGTATCTTCGACGTGACCGTGGACGGCAAGCTCGTCTATTCCAAAGGCCAGACCGGTCGATTTCCCGAGCCCGGCGAGGTGCTCGCGCTGGTCAAAGACCTCTGAGTCGATCGCGGCAACAGCCCCTACACCGGGGTGTTTCTCCTCGGGTGCATTGCCAGGGACACCATGCGGATTCCCTGATCCGGGTGATGGTGCGCTGGCGATTTGGTCCGTTGCCACGGCAACATGCCCCCGGCGGTAGATTGTTCTTTTCGCGGAAGTATGGGCAGAATAAGTCGTTGCGCGCATTGGGCTGTCCGCCGATGCCGGTGGCTTCCTTGCGCCGCGACGGGGCCCGTTCATCGCTCCCCCCAATCGGTGGCATGCGTTCTTCTCGTCAGACGGATGTTCGTTGCACCGGCCGCGTGCTTTAATAGACAATCTGTTTTCTCCCAGGGGCGGCCGATTCCTTGGCTGGTCGTGGCGGCGGCGGCACAAGAACTCGATCATCGACAACAAGAGAAACGCGGATGGCAATACTCCTGGACAAACGGAAACTCCAGTGGCTGGTGCGACTCTGCCTGGTGCTGGTGATGGTCTATTTCTTCCTGGCGGCCATCCAATTGTTCGGCAATTCGGTCAAACTCTTCGGCGCCGATACGGCCAAGAGCCTGTTTAGTGGATTGGAGAATCCCTTTGCCGGGCTGGCCGTCGGTATTCTCGCCACCGTGCTGGTGCAAAGCTCGTCGGTCACCACCAGTTCGATCGTGGTCATGGTCGGAACGGGCGATCTGCAGTTGGCCCACGCCGTGCCGATGGTAATGGGGGCCAATATCGGTACGTCGATCACCAACACGCTGGTCTCGCTGGCCCATGTGACGCGAAAGGCCGAGTTTCGCCGCGCCTTTGCCGGGGCCACCGTCCACGACATGTTCAACGTGTTGACCGTTATCGTCTTCTTTCCCTTGGAAATGGCCACCGGCTACCTTCAACATGGCGCCGAGTGGCTCGTCGGAACCTTGCCGCTGGCGGGGGCCGAAGGCGGGTTCAAGAGCCCGATCAAGACGGCCGTCAAATGGTGTGCTAAGAAGATCGAGAGCGTTTTCTCCCAGGGCATGGGCCTGGAGGACGGGATCCTGGCTTCGGCCCTCTGTGTGGTCGCCCTCGTCCTGATCGTCGGG
>JABMRP010001282.1 GCA_013202535.1 Planctomycetota bacterium | reverse complement strand
TCGTCTGGAATCGGCCGATGCGGACAGCGCGTGGCTGAGCGTCTTTCGGCTGATCCTGGCCGGCATCGAAGAGGACCGCGCGGCGATGTTGGCGGCCGCGTCGCGCCTGCGGCTGCCCGGCGATTTTCCCGGCGTCGCCCGGGAGAAAGCCCGCTTGTCGGAACTTCAACGCGGCGGTCTTTCGCGCAACGCGGCCGCACTGGCAGTGATCCGCGGGCGCCGCTACGAGGCCCTTTACGCCCTGCGCGATCTGGATCGCCGTTTGACCCGCGAGGCCGACTTCCTGGACCGCACGGGACAGGCGGCCGACGCGGCGGCGTTGCGCCAGTGCCGCGACCGGCTTCGCGATGCGTATCTGGACGCTTCGCGGCACCTGGTCGAGCGGCTCTTCGCCCTGAAGCTGCTGGGCCGGGACGACCAGCGGTCGGCTTTGCTCGAACGGGCCGGCCGGCTCGAGTATCTGACTGACGGCGCGAAGCTTGAGCACCGACTGGCCAATCTTAGTCCCGACCAAGCATGGCAGTCCTGCATCCGCCCGCTGCTGGAAAGCGAAGTCGCGCTGATCGACACCGCCGAAGAGCACGACGCGGCCGAGGCAAACGATTCGACCGTGGAGATGACCATCCGCTCCCGTAAGAAACACCGCGACGGCGCGTCGCTGGTCTACACCGGTTCGGTGGAAGTCCGGCTGGGTCGGCTGCGCATCTCCTGCCGGGTGCTGACGTTGACGGCCGGAAAACCGGGCGGCAAGAGGCTCTTGCAGGGGATGCACGAAGTGGTCATCGACGGTCTGCCCGGCACGGCCGCGCCGCTCACCGGCGATATGCTTATGTTCGAGACGTCCTCCGGCGAGTTTGAAGTCGGAGGGAACGTGTACCTGGTGCGGGTAGACGCCCCGACGTTGAAATGCCGGCGGCTGAGGATGAACACGGCCGGTCGCGTGCTCGAGACGGAAACGCTGCTGGACGCGTTCGCCGCGGCCGCGTCCACCGACCAACGTCTTGGCTTGCTACCGATGATTGCCGAAACCTATGCCGATGACGAGTTGCCCTCCGAGGCGCGGTACATGCTGGCATTGACGCTCTTAGCGAAACACCTCACCTGGCACGCCGCCTACGCTCCGCCGCCACGGCCCAATCGGTCGGGCCGGATGCAGCGGCGGCGGGAGATTCTCCGGGAGGAAGGCTGGCACGGCGACGACGATTTCCGCTGGGAACCGGCCCACGGCGGCGAAGCCTGGATGCGCACCGATCTGCCGCGGGAGCAACTTCGCCAGGCGCGCGACGTGCTGACTCAGCGACTCGCGGCCGAACCCGACGAAGAGACCGAAGATCGCCCCAACACCAGCCCCGAGCGCCCGGAAGAGCCCGACTTCTTCTGGCGGCTCACCGATCCCGACCATAAGGACGTCGCCCGGGCGGTGAAGCTGTTGCGGTCGATCAACGAGGGCGATCTCGCCGGTCGGGCGCGACACTGGCTCGCTGAAATTCAGCGGAACAATACGGTCGTGACCGCGGACGTCGCCGGGGCCTACGCCGCCGGCAAGAAGGCCCCGGTCGTGGTCGACGTGCGAAACGCCGACCGGTTGTCGCTGAAGCTCTATCGGGTCGACCGGCCCGAGGTGCTGCTGGACGTCACCCGGGGAATCGGCGAACATTTCGTCTTTCGCGACTACGGGCTTCAGTACCACGGGCTCTTGGAGACGGCGAAGAGTCTTTCGGCGATGCACGACGTCCAACGGAGTCAAATCCGCCGAATAGAGCGCGAGTTGCACCGGTTGCCGCGACTGGCGCCCGATGATCTGGTCCACCAGTGGCATGTCGACGTGGCCCAACTCAAGGCGTTGGATCTCGACCGGGAGGAGAACGATTACGCCGACTATTGGGACGACGAGTACGAAGACCAGGAGGCCGAGTATTTCGACGACCGTTGTTGGCAGTATCGACAGCGGTTGGAAAAGTCGTATTGGCCGGGATGGAAGCGGCTGACCAGTTGGCAATGCGACCGGCTGTTGGAGGTCCCCGGCGAACCGCTCGATCGGCCGGGTGCCTACGTCCTGGCGATCGAGGCCAACGGGCAGACCGTCTACGCCCCGATCGTGGTCGATCCGCTGTGCCTGGTGCTCCGCCGCTGCCGCGACGGCGTGTTTGCCGCGGTCAGCGACACCGACGGAGACGAACCACTGGCCGGCGCCCGAATTCACGCCGACGGAATGCTCGGCCGCGCGATCACCAACACCGACGGCGTGGCGTTTGCCCGGCTGTTTGCCGCCGGTGATCGGGCGATCGTCGCCGAGCGCGACGGTCGCTACGCAGTGGGCGGGTTCGGACGCGTCTTCGAGGGCGTTTACCGGTCGGAACTCGACGGCAGACACGAAATCCGGCAGATGCGGGCGTTGCGGGACGTGTTGGCTCGGGAAGAGACGGCACTGGCCCACGCCTACGCCGACCGCTACGTCGTGGCCGCCTACACCGATCGGCCCGTCTATCGACCGGGGCAGGAAGTCGGCGTGAAGCTGATCGTTCGCCGCTTGCCCGACGCACCGGACGACGGCAGTCGCGACCCGCACGAATTCCGCGCCGGCGATTTCGACTGGGCCGAAACACTCCAGGTGCCCGAACAGGGGACCGGTGTTTCGTTCGACGTGCTCGATCCGAAGGGTCGCTCCGCCGGCGGCGCTACGGCCACGCTCAACGACTTCGGCACCGCCGCGGCGGGCTTTGTACTGCCGGACGAAACGGCGGTGGGAAGTTACACGTTGCGGGTCCGCGTCGGCGGAATGGACCGGATCGTGCCGGCGGTCTTTTCGGTGAAGTACTATCGCCGGCCGAATTTCGCCTTGACCGTGGCCGACATGCCCCAGACAATCGCCGCCGGCGACGTGCTGAAACTCCAACTCTCCGGGCAGTACTACTTCGGCCGACCCGTGGCCGGGGGCACGGCGGAGGTTCGCCTCGTGCGGCCCGAAGCATGGAAGCCGCTGGTTCGCAAGACCGTCGCATTGGATGAAGACGGCACGGCACGACTCGAACTGACGCTGCCCAAACGCCTCGCCGCCGGGGCCTATCGGTTGATCGGCTCGCTGACCGACCCCAGCGGACGCACGGTGACGACGATCGTCTCTTCGCAGGTCGAGAGCACCTCGCTGCGCGCGTCCGACGACCCGTTGAGCGACTTGCCGCGATTCGTCGCCGTGGGCGAGCCGCTGGAAGTGCGTACGACGGCAAAGCACGTCGTCGCCTCGCAGGCACGGTCCGATGACGCCTACCGCAACACGTACAAGACGGTTGACGGCGCCGCCCGAGTTGTGTTGCCCGAGCCGGGTTGGTATACGATCTCGGCCGCGGGGAAAGAGACGGAGATCTTCGCTTACGGCGGCGACCGGCCCCCGGGTGCGCTGCCCGGGCTGGAGACCGAGTTGCAGGACGCGAAAGCGGGCGAGCCGGTCGGGCTGCCGCGATGGGTGAACCTGAGCAACTACGAAGCGGAAGAGGACGGCTGGCGGTCGTATGACGGGCGGGACCGCAAGTTGGATCTGACGGCCCTGATGGACCGGCAGCATGTTACCGTCGGCGGGACGCTTCGCGTGCTGCTGTACGTTCCCGCCCGAAGCGCCCGGCTGCTGCTGACCGTTGAAGGCCGCACGATCGTCGATTACGTGGCCGCTTCGGTGACCGCAGCGGAAGAGACCGGCTGTTATCACGTCGTGGAGTTTCCCATCAAGGAGCGCTATCTGCCCAACTTCTATCTCCAGGGCCGGATCCTTTCGGCCGAGGGAGATGTGCTGCGCTACGACGAACACGCCCGGGCCCAGGAACTGGCGAAGCTCGAAGAAGTCGGCGACGGCAGCGAGGATCCGCTCTGGTGCCGCGTGGACGTGATCGATCCCGACCACCGCCCCGGCGGACAGCAACTGGACGTCACCGTGCAAACCGGCGCCGCCGAGTACCGGCCGGGCCAGCAGGTCGACGTCTCGATCCGGGCGACCGACCCCACCGGCGCGCCGTGCGAGGCCGAGGTGTCGCTTGCCGCCGTGGACCAGAGCGTCTTCGCCTTCGGCTCGGATCGTGTCGACCTGCTGCCACAGCATTTCAGCGATCCGCACCCGTTGCGGCGCTACCTGCGGAAGACCTGGCGGATCGGTCCCGGCAGCCGGCGGCTGAACCGCTCGGGGATCGAAATGGCGCACGCAGTCGAAGCCATGCGGATGGCCCAGCGCGAGGTGGCCCAAGCCCTCAGCCAACAGGTGGATTCGCTTCAGCAGCTTGCCGGCGGTCGCCCCGCGCCGGAGAGCCTTGCGCCGGGTCCCGGTTCGTTTGCCGGGGAACCGCCGGCGGCCAGTGTCCCCTTGGCCCGGCTGCGCACCGATTTCCGCGAAACGGCCGCCTGGCAGCCGCAACTCCGAACCGGACCCGATGGCACGGTGCGGACCTCGTTCCGCCTGCCCGACTCACTCACCCGGTATCGGCTCACCTGCATCGCCCTGACGCGGCAGACGGAAATCGGCGTCGCGCGGACGACGCTGGAGGTGACGCAGCCGCTGGCCGTGCAGTTGTTTCTACCTCGATTCGCCGTCGAAGGCGACCGGCTGCAAGCCGTTGGCCTGATCCACAACGCCACGCCGCAGCCGCGGACCTGCGACGTCGCCTGGGAGGTGACCGGGGCAAGCGTGGAACCGGCGGACCGCGCGGGTGCAACTTGGCAGATGAGCACCGAAGGAAACCGGACGCGCGCCGCCGGCCGTGTCGACGTGCCCGCCGGGGAGTCCGTGCGGTTGGCGGTCTGGCTGAACATCGACGGAATGGACGAGGTTCGCGTCGCGTTGCGCGCCGCCGATGGCGACGCGGGCGACGCGGAGAGCCGCGCCTTGCCCGTACATCCGCTGGGCCGCGCTCGCGAAGTAACGCTCAGCGGCAGCTTCACGGGGCGGCAAGCGTTGAGTCTTCCCGCCGGATTCGTCGCCCGCGACTTGCGCGTGTCGATCGCCCGGACCGACATCGCCGGCGGTCTGGAAGGGCTGGCCTATCTCATCGACTATCCGTACGGCTGCGTGGAGCAGACGATGAGCCGATTTCTGCCGGCGGTGATGGCCAAGCGAGCGGCCGGGCAATCGCCGGTGAGCTTGCCGCCGGAGGCGCTAGAGAAGCTGCCCGACGTGCTCCGCAAGGGGCTGGACCGGCTTTACGGCTTTCAGCACGACGACGGAAGCTGGGGCTGGTGGTCCAAGGACCGCACCGACGACCGGATGACCGCCTACGTCGTCTACGGGTTGGCCCGCTGCCGCAACACGGGCACACCGGTCGACCAGGGCGTGCTCGATCGCGGCTGCCAATGTCTCCGGCGACGACTGGCCGACGGGACGATGCCCCCAGCCGAGCGACCCGCCGCGTGGCTGGCCCTCTCGCTGGCCGGCCGCGCCGAGAAGAAGGCGCTGCGAGAGGAAGCCCGCAGGGTGCTGACCGCTTCGCCCCAAGACAGCGCGGCGGCTTACCTGGCCCTGGCTTGCCGACACATGGGCCTGGTGGAAACGGGGGAGCGGCTTTGGGCGCGTATGGCCGGCTGGCAAGCCGAGTCGACCGATGATCGGGCCCTGAAGCTGTGCGTGCAGATCGCCTACGGGGCGCCGCTCTCCGACTGCCGGGTGACCGCCGCGCGGATTCTCGCCAGCCGCCGCGGACATCGCTGGGGGAGCACGCGGTCGACGGCCTGGGCCATCGAGGCCCTCTCGCAGATGCTCCGTTACGACGCTCTTCCGCCGAAGGCGCGGCGCGTGTCGATCCGCGTGGGCGGCGAAACGGTGCTCGACCTGACGGAACCGGAGCAACTCGACGAACCGGTCTGCCGCGTTCATCTCGACGCGACGCGGCTTCCAGCCACCGAAGGCCTGCCCGTCGTGCTTGTCGTTGAAGGCGCTCAGCCGGCCAATTACACGCTCACCGCCGTGGGAGTGCAGCGGTTGGACAAGTTCGAGCCGGTCGGCGATTCCGTCCGCATGCACCGCGCGCTGACCACGGTCGCCGGCAAACCCCTTTCCCGGCGCCAGCGCCCGGGCGACGTGATCGCCGTACATCTGAGCGTGGAACTCCAGCAGCCGCAGTCGTACGTCATCGTGGAGGATCGCCGCCCGGCCGTGTGCGAGTTCGCCGACGACACGCTCCACGGGCCGGCCGCCGGGCAAGCGGCCCACGTCGAATTCCGCGACGACCGCCTCGCCGTCTTCTTCGCCTCGCTTCCGGCCGGGCGTCACGAACTGGTTTACTACCTCCGCGCCGAGACGGCCGGCAAGAGCTGCATGTTGCCGGGCATCGCCTACCCGATGTACAACGAGCGCCTCCGCGGCGAGACGGCCGCGATGCACCTGGAGATCGATCCGTGATCCCTGTTGGTTGCCCGTTGGAAAACAAACGACCCAGTAACCCGAAGCGTAAGCGAGGGCGATTCTTGCCGAGAAATCGACGCCCTTGATCCCTCGCTGACGCTTCGGGTTACCTTTCCAACGGGCTGCCAGAGCACACTCTAACGACAGCCTGAGCAAGGGGTTAGAGAAATCGCCACGTAGTGCGGAAGTCGGCGGACCGGGACAATGGGTACCCTTGCCGGCTGGAGTTTTCGGGAAGGACCAGGATTCTTGAACTCCCGACGGTTCTGCAATATCTGCTATACTGTTCGCTGATCACTGTTGAATAGTCCTGGGCGGCCGAACAGCGGGCAGGCTGTTGACCCACCCGGGGAGGAGATAACCGTCATGAGGACGTTGCTGCCGCGCGAATCCCTGGTGGTCACGAACGCTCGTGATTGCACGGGACCGGAACCGGGGAATTGGCGCGTATTCGCAGAGGAAAGCCTGGCCGGGATCGCGATTTTCGAGCAGGAGGCGGACGGTTTCAGGGTACGATGGGCCAACGACTCCTTCGGCAACTTGCTTGGCCTTTCCCGCGAAGTCGTTCTGCTGAACGGGGAACTGCACCGGCTTCTCCCTTCCGCCGGGGACGACCTCGCCGAGATCTTCCGCCGGGTGGCAACCGCGGGCGAGCCGTACGAGCAAGCCGATTACCACGTTCGCGGGCTGCCGAATGGCTCAGTTCGTTGGCGGTTCTCGGTGAGCCGGATCCAGGATCCCGGCGGCCCCGGCTCGCTGCTCTTTCAGGTGATCGAACACGTCGGTCAGCCTGTTGCAGGCAACGGCGGAGAGTCCTTGGAACAGAGGGCGAGCATCAGGGATATCACCGAGCTTCGGCGAGCGGAGGGGCAACGAGAGGAGGCGTCCGAAGAGTGGCAGACCACTTTTGACGCGATCAAGGACCCCGTCATGATCTTGGACCGCGAGTTCAAGATCGTCCGCGGCAATACGGCAACGGCAGCCTTTTTCAACGTCCCGCTGGAGACGCTCCTGGGGAGTTCCTGTCATACCCTCGCGCACGGAACACCGAGTCCTTTCCAGGGGTGTCCGTTTGCCAAAGCCATGAAGACGAAGACACATGAAGAGTCGGAGTTCCACGACCCGCGGAGAGACGCTTGGCTTCTCGTCACGGCCGATCCGTTATTTGGCCGCGGCGGGGAGGTAACCGGCGTCGTTCATTCGATCAAGGACATCACCGCGCGCAAGCGGGCGGAAGCGGCTTACCGAATCGAGGAGAAGCGTTTGCGGAGCGTGATCGAGATCGCCCAGCAGAAGACCAACTCCCTGGGCGAATTGCTCGACAAGGCGCTGGATGAGGCCATTGCTCTCTCCGCCAGCAAGCTGGGTTATATCTATTACTACAGCGAGGAACAACAAGAATTCACCCTCCATGCCTGGTCGAAAGAGGTCATGCGGGAATGCAATATCCGCAACCCGGCCAACGTCTACCAATTGGATAAGACCGGCCTCTGGGGAGAAGCCGTACGGCAACGCCAGCCGATCGTCGTGAACGATTTCCCCGCGCCCCATCCGATGAAGAAAGGATATCCGGAAGGGCACGCTCCGCTCTATCGCTACATGACCCTGCCGGTATTCTGCGATGGACGTATCGTCGCCGTGGTCGGCGTGGCGAACAAGGAAACGGACTATACCGATATGGACGTGCATCAACTGACCTTGATGATGGACTCCATCTGGGAGATTGCCGAGCGCAAGCTGGCGGAGGAGGCCGTGCGCAAGCTGGCCGGACAACTTCTCACGGCGCAAGAAGCCGAGCGATGCCGGATCGCTCGGGAAATGCACGACGACCTGACTCAGCGGATCGCGGTGCTGGCCATCGAAGCCGGCAAGCTGGAGCAGGAGGCCGATTCTTCCGATCCGCTTTCGGGCAAGCTTCGGGAGATCAAGGATCAGTTGATCCACCTCTCCCAGGATGTACATGCCCTGTCCCGCCAATTGCATCCTTCGATCCTCGATGACCTGGGGCTCGTCGATGCGATGCGGTCGGAGTGCGCCCGCTTCTCGCAACGGGAGGGAATCTCCGTTCGGTATACGCCGCAAGACATCCCGCCGGGAATCCCTAAAGAGGTGGCCTTGTGCTTGTACCGAATCGCGCAAGAGGGGCTCAGGAATATCGCCAAACACTCAACCGCTCAGGAAGCACGCGTGTCGCTGACCGCCACCGACGACAGCATCCTGCTTTCCATTGAGGATACGGGCCTCGGGTTCAGTCCCGCACAATCGCAAGGGAAGCCCGGCCTGGGGCTGGCCAGCATGGAAGAGCGGGCACGATTGATCGGGGGGGAGTTCTCGGTCCGTTCAGAACCTGGCCAAGGCACTTTGGTTGAAGTCTGGGCCCCCTACTCCGGGAAAATGCCATGAAGCGCGCACGCGTGTTGTTGGCCGATGACCACAGAATCCTGGCCGAGGGCTTAAGGAGTCTGCTGGAGCCGGAGTTTGAACTCGTGGACATCGTGGAAGATGGCCGCACGCTGGTGACCCGCGCCAAAGAATTGTTCCCCGATGTCATCGTCGCCGATATTACCATGCCGTTGCTCAACGGCATTGAAGCCGTTCTGCAACTGAAGAAGGC
>JABMRP010001281.1 GCA_013202535.1 Planctomycetota bacterium | reverse complement strand
GCGTTGGCCCGAAGTCCCCCTACCGCCACAAGACACGCCGGAAGCGGCCGACTATCACGCATCGGGCCGCTTCACCGGCTACAAGACGGCCTATCCGCTTTCCGAGGAAGATTTCCTGGTTTCGGCGCGGGGCATGGGCGACAAGTTCCGCTTGTACCTGATGGACGTACACGGCAACCGCGACTTGATCCACGAGGGAGTCCACAACATCTGGCACGCGATGCCCGTGCGGCCACGTCGCACCCCACCGCAACAGCCGGACCGAGTGGTCTGGCCAGGCACTGGAGAGAATCGCCAGCCAAACGAGCCGGGCGTGTTCTTCAGCAACGACGTCTACCAGGGCGTACCCGATCTGCCACGCGGAAAGGCCAAATACTTGCGGGTGTTCCAACTGGATTACAAGACCTACTCGACCTGGAACAAAACCTTCCGTAACTCCGGCCCTCCGGTATCGATCGTGCAGGAGGAGGGTGTGAAGCGAATCCTTTCCGAGGTCCCGGTCGAGGCCGACGGTTCGGTGCATTTTGAAGCTCCGGCGGGACGCACACTCTATTTCCAACTGTTGGACGCCGATCGCCGCTGTTTGCAGACGATGCGCAGCTTCACGGGGCTAATGCCCGGCGAACAGCGAGGCTGTGTGGGCTGCCACGAACAGCACAGCACAACGCCGGTCGCACGAAGAAGCTTGGCCCTACAGCGCCCGGCGACGACACTCTCTCCTCCGCCATGGGGCACGGAGAGTATCAGCTACGAGCGGTTCGCCCAGCCGGTGTTGGACCGCTACTGCGTCAAGTGTCACGCGGGCTCGGCCGGCGCTGCGGCCGAACCCAATCTGGCTCTGCGCCCCGGGCACAGCGTCTTCAAGGAGCCCTATTTGACCCTGGTGGGATCGGCCGGTTGGGGGAATCCGGTCGCCGCCGGGCGTCCCGGATACGGAATCGCCGGCGCGATTCCCGTGGAAAGCAGTTACGGGCAAAACGACCCCGCCGCCTTAGCCACGTTGCCGCCGATGCAGTACCTCTCGTACAAGAGCCGGCTGATCGAGTTGGCCGCCAGCGGCAAGCACTACGATGTGAAAGCGGATCCGGAAAGCTTGCATCGCCTCATCGCCTGGGTCGACGCCTGTTGCCCCTTCATGGGCGACAAGGAACTCCGCGCCCTGGGCGACCCGGATTTCCCGGGCATGGAACGCCTGCCCATCCGCCCCCTCGTCGGCACCGCCCCGATCATCGAACGGCCGTGAGTTGGCGATGTTGACCGGCATGCACTGGATCGCTCTATTGGGTGTCCGTGCATCAGATCAAGTTCAAACGGTTTCTTTCCGGGTATTCTGAAGAGGTTCGCAATCTCTTCCTGACGTATCTTGCCTCTGTAGCACCGAGCGATAAGCTGGGTAAAGGACTGCAAATACGCAGAACTGGCAAGAATCTCGCGAATCCGTGACTCGTCTGTTGACGGAACGGCCGCCAGTTCATGGGAGCCTTGCACGGCACGGAAGTCTCACATTGACATTGAGTTAGAGCATCCGTGCGGCTATTATCGATACTGCCGATATTCAAGTACACGGAGGGATCAACCATGCCGGATACCGCCATCCCAGTCGACGTCGGTGAGCTGTTCGAGAAGCTCAAAGCTGAATGGAAGTCAAAAACCCGATACATGTCGAATTCTGCCCAGATGGCTACCGTCTGGCCCTACCAGCAAATCATCGGATTGGGTCGTCCTGCTCTTGTTCTGATTCTCAAAGAACTTGAGCGTGAAACGGACCACTGGTTTTGGGCACTCGAAGCGATTAGCGGCGAGAATCCAGTTCCCGCGGAGCGGGCCGGTGACGTTGAAAGTATGGCAAAGTCATGGATCGAATGGGGCAGACAAAAGGGAATAACTTGACATGTTCCCTGACGATGTCGCTGGTGGACTCTACGGAGAAGTCGTCGAATTCATGAGGCGATCAGTCACCTGAGCGACGAAGTTAGGCACCGGCTCCGTTCACAACACGCCTTCCGCCATCCGCCGGATCGCTGCGTCGGGCATCTGGGCGGACGAGGGCAAGTAGACGAGGTGCGACAACACCTCGTCCGCGGCAAGGGCTCGTAAGTGAGGACGGTCGAGCGGCGGCGGCACTACGAACATGCTGCTGCCCTGAGTGGCGTCGAAACCCTCGCGGCGGAGATGGGCGATCACGTCGGTCGGGTCCTCGACCAGAATCGGAAACACCCAGAACGTGTGTGGCAGCGTTTCCGCCGCCGGGCAGGGCACGCGTCCTTGCAGCAACCGAGCGAGCATTCTTCCGCTGGCTATCTGCCGGCTCTGTAATTCCATGCCGCCAACACGGCCCGGGTGTAATAGCCGCGGCACAGGGCACGGCCAATGACGCAAGTCCTTGACAGCAAACGGGGACGGAACTACTTGTGGAGGCAGGCGAAGTAAAGAAACGGGCGAAGCCGAAGTCTCGCAAACCGACAAATC
>JABMRP010000130.1 GCA_013202535.1 Planctomycetota bacterium | reverse complement strand
TATTGATATTGACGTTCACTTTACTATCTCCGCAAGTTCGGTCGTCGCGTGGTCGGTTACGCGTCGACCGTGATCCACCGGGAAATCCTGAGAACCAAACCGGCGCACCGATAAGGCTCAAGAACCGTGAGAAGCGAGAAGGCCGGGAGCCAGAGAATCAGGCGAGTTGGACGCCCGAACGCGCGTGGCGTGCGCGGTCACACAGCGGCGCGGTGGCGACCGGCGGCGGAGAACTGACGACGGTTTGCAGCACCACGGCATCGCTTGTTGGCAGTGCCAAGCCATCGGTGGAAGAAAATCGCCCATCGGACCCGGTCCTGCCTTGCACGCCCGGCAGGAAGCCACGGCCGCAGCGAACGATCGACGTGTCTTCGTCCGAGGGGTCGCCCTCGCCGTCAGCCGGTTCGCTCGGGGCGGGGAGCGTCAGATCGATCAGCACCAGCGCCATATGCAGATGCCAGCGGTCATCGGAAAGCGATGCAGCCGGCACGGGCGGAGTACCGGCAGAGCCATGCTCGTGATGATTGTCGCCGTCGTGGTGATGGCCGGGGGAGACGGCCGTATCGAGAGGTTCGTCGTGGTCGTGATGGGCAAACGGTCGATCCATCCCGCCATGCACGTGCCGTACTCCGGGCGGAAGCAGCGCGGCGATCAGCACCACAGCGGCTAAGAAGGGACAGAGCGCAATGCGTAAGGCGTGGTTGGGCATAGGCTTCGGGCGGACCGTTGCGATACAACGTCACGGACGATTCGGACGACACGTATCCACATACTATCCAAGGAGATACGGCCGGTCAAGTGGATTTCTTGGTCGCTGGACGGGCAACAGGGGGCTCACTGGATCGGTTTATCGCCGTAGCGATAGAGTTTCCAGCCGGTTGAGTGTACTCGTACGAAGAAGAGATACGACGAGCCGGTGCGGATGAGGTAGCTCTGGTCCGAATCCTTGCGCAGGTTCAGGATGTACTTGTGAAACCCGCGTTTCAGGAACGGGAGGTTCATGTCCTGGCCGTACTCGCGCGTTTGCTCCGGGCGGATGTCGGTGGTGAAGGTCACGGCCTCCGGCAGGCAATACTGCTCGATGGCGTCCCGGTCGCCCGACTCGATGGCTTCGACCAGATGGGCGTAGACCGCGTAGAGATCGTCCGGCAGTTTGACCTCGCCGCGATACTCCACCAGGAGCTTGTGCAGCGGCGGCTCCGGCGGATGGCTCTGCTTCCGCAGATAGAACCAGATCAGGTCCGAGTCGGCGAAATCGACGTCGTCGACGGTGTCCCAATCCGTCCGGGCGACCGTGATCCTCTCTCCCTTTCCGCCCGGGGCGTAGAACCAATCGTTGGAAGACCACTCCATCACCAGCCCCGGGATATGAACATAGAGAAACTTCTGATCCTCGTAATCCTCGGCCACCTCGACCTCGGACCGCTGCCTGTCGGCAAAGTTGCCGGAGGTCGACAGGTAGTACTCGACCATGGCCCCCGTCACGCCTTTGCCTGATGCAGTCGTGTGTTGCAGGTGTTTCAGCACACGAAGAGCGACGAGCCTTCGACCGTGACGCACGAGCAGAAACTTGCCCAACTCAGCATGGATCGCATGGTCCACGACGGCCGGCTGGTCTTCGTCGTACTTGGGCAACTTGCTCGGGTCCATCTCGCTGCTGAAACGAGCCGCGGGCGGCGGCGGAAGAGACTCTACGGCGGCCGCCCGTTTCGCGTCCGGAAGAAGATCCTCGGGAACACGCAGATAGCACGTCGAACCGCCGTAGACGGCCGAGAAGACTTCGGCGCCGAACGGCAGTTCGACGCGGTTGTCCCGGGAGTAATCGCTGATCTCGACCGGTTTGCCTTGGGCGTGTGACCGGAGCCGGGTGAAAAACACCTCCAGGATATCCGCCTTCCGCCGAAGCAATTCCAGGTTGCTTGAAACGGCAATGAATTTCGGAAAGCCCAGCCCCGGGTTGGTTAGGTTGATCAACTGCACGGGCCGAACCTCGCCCGTGGTGTAATGCTGGAAGCAGATCAGGAACTCATCGCCGACCCGCACGCTCGGCCGACCGGCGTGAACGTATTTGCCCGGGTAGTATGCATCGGCAACCGTCCGAGCCGGATTGCCGCGCAATTCTCGCTCCAGCGAGAACGACACCTCGTAGCTATTGGTCAGGTGCTCTTTCTTCTCGACGCTTTGCACCTTATAGATCCCCGACTCGCGGCAATGATCGGCCAACCACTCCAGCGTCGCCGCCACCATGATCTCGGCCCGGGCCGTGGAGGGAGTGGAGATGGCGAGAAGTAGGAGAAAGATGAGGCCAAGGGCTTTCATGGATGGATCCTTGGTGACGGGGAGTTTATGCGTTGCACCCGACCCACGGGGTGCTACCCGTGGGCGTGGCTCGAAACTTGCGTGTCTAGTCCCTAGTCCCTAGTCCCTAGTCCCTACTTCCTACAGCTTC
>JABMRP010001280.1 GCA_013202535.1 Planctomycetota bacterium | reverse complement strand
GGTGTCTCCTAGAGTTGCAGGGATACCTCGCACGGCCGAAACCGCATCTGGCCAACAATTGCGGTCGTGCGGTTGGCAGACGGATTCAAGCATCAGTATAACCAATCCGCCCCCCCCCCCCACAAGAAAAAAGACCTTTCGGGGGTTTTCGGGAGAACACGACCCAAGGGAGGCCCCGGGGCGGCTTGGCCGCCGGTGTTTGCGGCGGGGGTGTGCCCCGTTCCGCGGAAATGGCTTGTGGAACGTTTTTCTGTTATCATTAGCCTCAGTTGGAGACCCTCCCCCGGGCCCTTCCCGCAATGGAAAGGGGGCCCGCATCGTGTCCTGCCACCGATTTCCGGAAATCGCTCACATGAGGAACCATCGACCATGACTACCTCGCCCAACGCAACGTCCCACAAACCCGGGTTCGCTCGCTCCGTCGGCAGACGGCAGTTCCTCAAGTCGGCCGCGGTTGCCGGGGCCGGGCTGACGATCCTGCCCAGCGGCGTGCTGGCCGGTCCCGACGCACCGAGCAACAAGCTCAACGTCGCCCTGATTGGCGTGGGCGGAAGGGGCCGGGCACACTTCGGAGCCGTCGGAGGCGAAAATGTCGTCGCTTTGTGCGACGTCAACGCGCCGGCCCTCGCGGCGGCCGCCAAGACATTCTCCGATGCCAAGCATTACGTCGACTGGCGGAAGTGCCTCGAGCAGAAGGACATCGACGCGGTCGTCTGCAGTACCACGGACCACACCCACGCCTTCATTTCCAACTGGGCGCTCAATCGCGGAATGCACGTCTACTGCGAGAAACCGCTGGCCAACTGTGTGAACGAAGCCCGCGTGGTCCGCGCAAACTACTTGAAGAACAAGGATAAGGTGGCTACGCAGGTCGGCATGCAGCGCCGCTCCAGCCCGAATTTCGACCGCGTCCGCGAGGCGGTTCTCGACGGGGCGGTCGGCACGCTGAAGCACGCGCATGTGTGGGGTAACCGAAGCCACGGCCAAACGGCCTATCTGCCCGCCGGCGGCGATCCGCCTGCCCACCTGAACTACGATTTGTGGATCGGTCCGTCGCCGATGCACCCCTACAACTCGGGCTATTTCGGCGGGTGCCTGAGGTGGAACATGTACTGGGACTTCGGCAGTTGGCAGGTGGGCGACATGGGCAGCCACACCATGGACCTGGCCTGGAACGCCATCGATGCCGGCCGGGCGACGTCGGCGGAGGCACACGGCGACCCGGTCAACTCCGACGTCGCGCCCAGTGCGCTGACGATGACGTTCGAGCACCCGGCCAACGATTGGCGTCCGGCGATCAAGGTGAGCTGGTACCAGGGCTCCCACAAGCCGAACAACATCGACGGCGTTCCCACCGCGCCGGGCCACGGGGCGCTGTTCGCCGGCGATAAGGCGTGCCTGGTCGCCGACTTCGGCCGCCACGAGTTCTTTCCCCGGGACAAAGCCGCGGGCATGGCCCACTACAAGCCGCGTCCGGCGGAAGAGCGGATCCCGCCGATCGGCGGCTTCCAGGCGCAGTGGGTCAACGCTTGCAAGGGAGACCTGAAGACGTGCAGCAACTTCGACTATAGCGGCACGATGATCGAGCAGTTGCTGCTGGGGTTGGTGGCGTTCCGTGTCGGCAAGAAGATCCAGTACGACGGCACGGCCGGCCGCGTGACCAACAACGCCGATGCGGACGCTCTGCTGAGCCGAAAGTACCGCGAAGGCTGGAAGCTGGACGGGTAGAAGCTTGCCGCGAAGAAGAAGCAGTACGCGGAGGCCTGGGCGGCAGCCCACGACTTCGGGCCGACGAGGCACCTGCGCCACGGTTGGGTGTGGCTGTATGAGAGGTTGCCGGCGGCCGAAGAGAGGAAAGGGCCCATAGCCGAGAAAACCGTCCGCGACTCCAAACCTTGACGACCGCGACCTCGCAGGATCCGAACAGAGTCTACCGCTTCGCCTCGATTGGTCTGGGCAGGTCGACCGTTAGCTCGCCACTGTAAACGGCCTTGGGGTCACCGTACTCGCCGAGCGTTTTCGCGAGCACGGCAATTGTCCGCGTGGCATGGCCACGGAACAAGGGTTTTCCGTCTGACGTGATGCTAATCGGCTCGTCAAGGTTCAGCAGTTGGTCGTTCAGTCGGATCGTCAGGCACTGCACACCGTTGGCCTGGATGTCAATCTTCTGCCCTGTGCGATTTGCCGTGACTTCCGCCCGAGCCTCGGTGCTGTTGGGCTCCACGGCCAACCAATAGAAACGGGCATGTGTGACGTCGTCCTGCTTCCAGACAATTCGCGCCGGCAGTGGATCGCGCCGAACCTTCGCCATCCACGGTATGGCGGCCGCGTCTTCGCGATCGAGCCAATGCCCTTTATCCGCGTAGATCTTGACCCAGTGGACATAGCCCTCGGGATCGGCCTTGCGCAGATCGGCCAGCTTCTGCTGCCAATCGGCGGCGATTTTGTTCCGGTTGTAAGCGGCGTCGCGTCCGCCGACGTGAATAGTGAATGCCATGTTCCGCAGCCCGAGCGGAGAAGTCTCATTGGGATGACCCGCCATCATGGCCGCGCCCGCCCAGCGGTCCGCCATTCGCGGCGCCAGTTGGAAAACGCCGTCCCCGCCCGCCGAATAGCCCATGATGTAAACCCGGTTCGGATCGACATCTTCAAAAACGATCATGTTTTCGATCAGCCGGCCGAACAGCCGGTCGATGTGTCCCTGGTGCCACAGGTTCCAAGTATCCGTCGGCGCTCGCGGCACGACGTACACGCCTTCTTCGAGTTGGTACAGCCGCTTCTGGTTTTCCCACTGTCCATCGTTGACTCGCTTCGGAGCACCTCCTCCACCGTGCAGTGAGATGTACATACTGCGACCGCCCTCGGGCTTGTCGCCGAAGATCTTGTAGTAAAACGGCATCTTCAGATCGCCGTCGGTCAACTCGCGGGCCTTCATTTCCTCCGCGCGTGTGTCGCGAATGCGCCGGACGTGGTCCTGCCACAGCAGTTCCTCGGCGCGTGTGGCATCCTCGCGGGTAAGGGGAATCGCCGCGAATGCCTCTTCGCCGAGCGGTTGTCGTTTGGCTGGCTCCGAAGCGAGGTGCTTTTCCAGTGATTCAACGGCAGCCCGCGAAGCATTCTCATCGATTCTTGCTTTGCTCTTCTCAGCCGGAGGCGCAAGAATAAACGTAAACGGTGTGTCGCGTTTGTCCACTTGGATGGTCGCTTCGGACGCGCGATCCCGATAGCGAATCGCCACTTGGTACTCCTGCCCGAGCGAAAGCGACACGGTGACGTGGTCGTTCGCGTCGAATCGTTCGCCCTTCGCACTGCCCTCGAAAACGACTTTGCCAGCCGTATCGGAG
>JABMRP010000129.1 GCA_013202535.1 Planctomycetota bacterium | reverse complement strand
TTCGACTCGTGGCAAGACTGGCAGGCGGAACTCGCGCGGCGGCTGGGCGTCTCGATCGCCTTCTTCTACGGCAACTTCACTCGCGGCACGCGCCGGGCGGTGATCGACGGAATCGAACCGGCCGATCGCCCCTCCGATTCGATCCAGTTCGAGTTGTTCGAGTACATCTATCACCAGATCCTCCGCAAAGACGCCGAGTGGGTCGCCCGGGATCTCTTCCGGCAGCACTACCGCCGAAACGCCGAGGACGTGGCCGCCCATCTTTACGATCCGGCGCGGATCGGATGCATGCTCCTCTGCACGTCCCACGAAATCACCCTCGACGACATGCTCCAGCGCCCCCTGGACCAAGGCGACGTGCTCTCCGGCGCCAACACGATTCTGTACCTGGGCAAGGTTCGCCAGGGCAACCGTTTCAGCCGAGCCCTGTACGTCGGCAAACACCGGGGCAGCCGTTGCGTCGACGAGATCGTCCCCTTCACGATCGACGACCGGGGCGTTCAGCTCACGCGGTGACGTTTCATTCTCGTGACGACGCGTTGATCGCGTGCCCCCCGGCAGAGCCGGAGGCTGAGCCGCCGCTCATCGCCGCCCGAGTGTCAACAGCGCACGGATCACTTCGACGAAGAGGTGGAAGCAGAGAAACGCCACGTAGCTGAGAAACGGCAACGCCGCCGCCAGAATCAACCCGATCACCGCCGCCGCGACTGTCGCCGGCGCGCCGGCCAACTCCACGGTTCCGCCACGGCCGGCTTGCAGGCTCGACTCAAGCGTTTTGAACACTTCGGGACTCTGGAAGACGAGTACCAGGGCGCGGAGCAACTCGAAGGTGCCCAGCACCACACCGGCGCCAAACGCTACCGGCACGAGTCGCACGGCCACCTTGACGAGAAACGAAATGACTCCGATCGCCTCCTCGCCGGCTCCCGCGTCGGTATCGATGCGCAGAGCGAGTGTCGCCGGGTTGAGCGATACGACCGCCATAAACGCAAAGACGGCGAAACCCGCCACGCCCTGGAGAATCCAGCCGAAGTCCTTCGCGCCGAACTCCTCGGTTTCCACCGCCAGGAACGACATGACCAGCAACCAGGCCACGCCGGCGATCATGCTCAGCAGCGCATAGCAATCGAGAAAGGCGGTCGAGGAGACCGCGGCCGGGGCGGCCCGGTTCAGACGCTGCAGGGCATCGCAGAACCGCCGTGCCGTGTACTGGAGCACGGCCAGGATCAACACGCCCGCAATCCCCGGCAGGATCATCGTTGCACTGTGGGTTTCGATCGTCAAAACGACCGACAGCGCAAACAGCACGAGCATGGCCAGATAGAGCGTATAATGGCCACAGCCCGCGAACAGCGCCGTCGCCGAGCTGACGAACCGGCCGGTGAAGCGGCGCCGGGCAAAATCGAGAAAGACGTCGAAGACGTGCCGCGGCGGTTGCTCTTCCTCGCCCTCCTCTGCTTCGGCCCCTCCGCCGGTCGAAATGACCACCGGCCCGAGTTCGGCCGAATCGCGAACCGATAGCGTACCGCCAAGCGCCGGCGAGCTACCGAACAGGCCCTTCACGTGACGGGCCGGCTGCCATTGGTCCATCCCCTCGCGCCAGACGAGATCCTCCTGGGCGAGTTTGCCCGCGGCGGCGAGCTGCCGGATCTTGACCGTGGTCACCGGACCGACCTGCCCCCCATCTTTGGCGTAGAACCACTCGACCGAACTCATGCGCTATTCCTTCCCCGCAATGTTCCCCGCCATCTTACTCCGACCAATCCTCTATCCTGACCGGTTTCGTCGCGATTTTCAAGACATCCGGGGGGGGAGACGCGAGGATTTGGTGTTTTTTCATTCCTCGACCATCGGCCAGGGCATCCGCCTCGGCTTGTTGCACTGGCCGTCTCGCCGACGTATCATGGCGGCGCGTATCCCATCCCCCAAACAAACCTCTCCCCCAACGGAACCCGACGATGAAACGAACCATCTGGCTCACTCTCGCCCTGATCGCCACTTGGACTGCCGTCGCCACGGCCGCACCGCAAAACAAGCCGCAACGGCCCAACGTGCTGCTCATCATGACCGACGACCAGGGCTACGGCGACCTGGGCGTCCACGGCAATCC
>JABMRP010001279.1 GCA_013202535.1 Planctomycetota bacterium | reverse complement strand
GGGGGGACTCCTGGGGGCAGACCCTGTTTACAGGCTTTGGATTGTCTGCCAGATTCCTCCCACGGTCCGACCGACTCGAATACCTGAAAACAGGGTCTGACCCCTCGCCTGTTCGCCCCGACGAGGATCACCAGTTCTTCAGCTTGGGTTCCGGATCGGGTGATCAGGCCGCCCAACGCGACGGTTTCGCCGTCGGGGATGCTGACGGTGCTCTGCGCCTTGGTCGTCTTGACTCTCGGGAAGCGCATCACCGGGTCGGCATCGGAATCTTCCGCCGGCGGGACTTCATCGCCATCGTCCAGCCACGATTTCTCGACTTCGATCTCCATCGTCACCACCCCGTCGGCATTGACCCGCGGCGCAACGCCGATAATCAGGCCCACATTTTCATACGAAACCGACACGCTACGTGCCGGTGGCCGGGTACGATTGTAGGGCGAGGCCGGCGACGTGGCAGAGCCGGTTACCCGGGGTTTACGCTCGCCGACATGAAGAAACGCCGGCTGGTTGTCCAGCGTGGTCAGCCGGGCATGGTTGAGCAGTTCCAAGCGGCCCCGCTGTTGGAGCACGCGGATCTGCTTGGCCAGTTCGTCGGCCGAAGCCGTCAGGTCGAGCCCGGTCGCCTTCAACTTGGCCTTGAGTTCATCGCTGCCGGTGGGAGACGATTCGGCCGGTTCGTCCCCAGTCGCCGGCGCATCGGACGCCTCGCCTTGCGCTTCGCTTGCGGCGGTGCCGTGCAATCTCAACTCGGCGATCATCACCTGCAGTACGACCATCGCCGGCCGGCGGTCGAGCTGTCCGATCAACCTCTCGACGATCTTCGTATTCCCGGCCGAGGCGATGACGATCAATCGGTTGCCCGTCGGCTCGGCCACGATCCTCACGTCGGTGGAAGTCGCAGCGCCGGCGTCGATGACTTCGCGCAAGGCGTTGGACAGATCGGCCGCCGGTACGTACTTTAGCGCAAACACCGTGGTTACCCGGGGCTCGGTGGTCTCCGGCAGGGACGGAGTGGCGGCCGCTACGGATTCCGCGGGCGGCTTCTCGTCGCCCTGCCCCCAAGCGATACCGCTACTTGTCAACAACACAACGATCAGGCCGATTGCCGCTCTTACCATGACGACGCTCCTTATTTGGACGTTCGCGGGTAACAGGCGATCCTGCTGCTATGGCGGACGGCACACGGAGTGTGCCTGCTACTACTTCAACTTATTCTCGAACCACACCGGTCCGCCCCATTTGCCGGTGACGACGATATCGAGATCGCCGTCGCCGTCCATGTCGACCACCGGGATGTTCATGCCCGAGCCGATGCCCTGGTCCACCGAGATCGCGTGGCGCGTCCATTTGACCGTGCGGCCCGGGGTCACCTCGTACCAGTAGACGCACGGCGGCTCGTTGCCCCCGGGATCGTTGCCGTTGTGGGCCATGAAACGCTTGCCGGTGACCAGATCGAGATCGCCGTCGCCGTCGAAGTCGGCCAGCGTGAGGCTGTGGGCCTGCGTCCACGTTTTGTCGATCACGTGTTGCTTCCACTGGTACTTGTCGCCGTTGCGAATCTGCTGATACCAGAAGATTCCATAGCGATGGGCCGAACTGGTGACGATGTCATTGAGTCCGTCGCCGTTGACGTCGTGGACGAGGATCTGCGGCGTGTGCTCGGACCGGCCTTCCTCGATGTTGCCCAAGGCCCAGGGGTGTTCGGTCCACTGCCCGTCGGGCTTGGCCGGCGCTTCGAACCAGGCGTCGGGTCGTAGCAGATCGCAGCGCCCGTCGCCGTTCACATCGCCGGCACCGCCACCCCAGGGAGCGGTGCGAGTGGAGACGGAACGCCGCACGAGATTTCGCTTTCCGTCGGGCCCGGTGGCCAGCTCATAGTAGATGGTGTCGGTGGTGGAGGGCAGGATCTCGTCTTCTTCGCCGTCGCCGTTGATGTCCATCAGTTCGCCGCATTCGTAGTTGCCGTTCTCCTCGACCAGAACTCGCGGCCAGAGACCGCCGGTGGCGCCCGGGTTGCGGAGCCACTCGCATCGCTTGCCGTGCCACGAGCAGGTGACGATATCCAGCAGTCCGTCGCCGTCGACGTCCAGCGGCGCATTCATGAAGTCCCAGCGGTAGCCCTTGCCCTGGTCGTCGACTTCACCGGCGATTTTGCAGATCTCGATCGGTTTGAAGTCGGGAGCCAAATAGAGATAGGGCAGAGCGACGATATCCGGCTTGCCGTCGTCGTTGAAATCGGCCACCCCGCAGGCCTCGCCCCGGTAGCTGCCCACGCGATGCATCTCGAACGACACCTTCGTGGGCCCCTGGGCCCGAACTTCGGCGGCCAAGAGAACCAAACCGGCGACCAGACAACTCAAAACAGCGGATGCGCGCATCGGGAAGTACCTCGGAGAAAGGGGTGTGTTACTCGCTTGACGGCAACTCTAAGGTTAGCGGCTGGTCCGTCGACGTGCAAGTTTAGCCCGGCGCTTGTGCCGGGGCCAAACGGTCAGGAACTCTTAGCCTGACCCGGTCCCACAACGGTGGCCACGGCATGGCCCAGCGCGACGATCGGTCGAGTGGCCAGCGTTCTGATCGCCGAGGCGACGGTGCCGGCCACTCCGTGGGGCGTCAGCAGCGGCTTAAAGACGGGAATCTCGCCAATCGGCACAAACGGATCGAGTCCGTCGCCGGAGGCGCGCGCGTGGCGGTCGACGATGCCCTGGCGGATCAGCCGTTCGACCTGAAACTCGGTCGCCTTCAGGCACGAGACGCCGTGCGGCCTCCGCGACACCTGGACATACCAGTAGGCCGCTATATCGGCCGGGGTGTCGGACACCTCATCGTCGAAGACAACCTGTGCCCCGTCTTCCTGCTTGAGGCAAACCTCGGCCGCGCTGCCGAAGCTGTCGGCGGTGGCGGGTCGACGTGCTGCTTCGGCCTGCAACGCCTTATGGATGAGTGACGCGGTCAGCGGACTCAGTGAGGGGTTCAACTCCTCGGGCGGACGGAATGTGGCGGCCTGCTTGGCTTCGAGGAGTTCCTCCGGCGTGCTGCCGGCCCACGGCGGGCATCCGGTGGTCATGAAATAGAGACAGGCTCCCAGGGCATAAATATCCGCCCGGCGATCAATGTCCTTGTTCTTCCCCAACTGCTCGGGCGGTAGATAGCGGGCAATACTCGGGTCGAACCCGACGGGGGAAGAATTGCTCTGGTCGAACATACCCGGCTCGGCCAACTTGGCGTGCCGGGACCGGGTCAACAGGATCTTGGTCGGATTCACGCAGCGATGGAGGATCCCGTGCTGGTGAACGGCGTCGAGCGCTTCGGCAACGTCGGTGGCGATTCGCAGCGACTCGTTCTCGGTCAGATGGCCCGACTTGGCCACGTAGCGATCCAGAGTTTCCCCGTCGACGAATTCCGTGGCGATGAAGTATCGATCCTGCTGCTGGCCGCGAGCGATCACTTGGGCCACATTGGGGTGCGACAACTGGCTCCACAGCCGGCCACGCTGCCGAAACCGGGCGAGCCGATCCGGATCGGCCGTCGTGCGGGGACCGGGAATCCGAACGGCCACGGTCTGTCCCGACGGATCCCGAGCCCGGAACATCGCCTCGGCGCCGCTGTCTCCGATCTGTTCGATCAGTTCGTACGGGCCGACCGTTTCCACGTCGTCTTGCAGTTGCGCCGTAAACGCTTCGACGTCTTGTGGACGCTGCCGGGGATCGGCATCCATTGCCCGGACGATCGTCTTGGTGAGACTACGGCTCAGATTGGCATTGATCTGATGGGGGAGACGGAAATCGTGGCTCTCTTTGTTGCGCAGAAGTTGAGCAACGTCGTCGCCCCGGAAAGGAAGCCTGCCGGTAACCAGCGTATAGAAAGTGGCCCCCAGCGAGTAGACGTCGGATCGGGCGTCGGCTCTGGTTTGGTGAAGGAGCTGTTCGGGCGCCATGTACTGCCGTGTTTCCAACCCGTGGCCGGAGTGCAGGAGATCGAGTTGCTGATCGACGTACAGCGCGCACCCTCGCTCGGCCAACACGGCGCGCCCGCCGTCGGTCAGTAGGATGTTGTCCGGCTGGATGCACCGATGCACCAGCCCGGCGGCGTGTAGCGTGCCCACCGCCTCGGCAATCGATCGGATGATCCGCACCGCTTGCAGCGGCTCCATCGCCCGTCCACCTGCCAGGAGCCGGCGCAGGCTTCGACCCTCAATGTGCTCCGTGAGGCAATAGTGAACGCCCCGGTCTTCACCCACCTCCAGGATGCGGATGAGGTTGGGATGTTCCACGCGCATTCGCGCGGCGGCTTCTTCGCGGAAGCTGGCCACGCACTGGTCGTTCTCGGCAAAAACCGGCGAGAGCGTCTTGAGCACGAAGGGCCGATCATCGTCGGCCCGTGCGGGGTAAAGCGTGGCCGACCCGCCCGATCGAACGGGGTCCAGCAAACGCAACTCGCCCAGCAAGACCGTGCGGCGGACCAGCGCCTCTTCGGTCAACGGTTTCGATGCCACGGTGAGATCACCGCGGCGCCGTTTTTCGGTGCCCTTCATCGCGTCGCTCCCGTGGCTCGACGACAGTGTCGTAAACTCGCCAGCACCCCCCCCGCAGCCAACCAGTTACTCGCCATTATACCCAGTCGAGGGCGGTAACCCAAACAAAAGCCTGTAACTCTATATTCCACCGCTGCTTGTCGCACTGGACACCCCCCGAGGCGAAAACGCCTTCGCGCGGATGCCGTGGGCGGCCTGCCCGCCTTGCCTTTGGGGGGGGATCGGCAAAGACGGGCAAGCCCATACCTCACAGCCGCGGACTTCCGCTGCTGGAGCGTCGC
>JABMRP010001278.1 GCA_013202535.1 Planctomycetota bacterium | reverse complement strand
TGGTCGCTGGGCAACGAGTCGCACGTGGGCCCCAACCATCAGGCCATGGCCGACTGGACCCGCGAACATGACCCGACGCGACTGCTCGCCTATCGCTATGCGGGCGTCGGCATGAGCGACGTGTCGCTGGGCTGCTATCTGCCGGTCGAGAATCTCATCGCCAAGGGTGAGAATCCCAACGACGGCGACCCGCGGCCGTTCTTACTCGAAGAGTACGCCCATGGCATGGGCAACGCGCTGGGCAACTTCCAAGAGTACTGGGACACGATCGAGCGATTCGACCGGTTCTGTGGCGGCTGCGTTTGGGATTGGGTCGATCAGGGCCTGCGAAACAATAAGGCCGCGGGGTGGAAGAATCCACACGCCTGGGCCGGTCACGAAGCGGAAGGTCCGCGAGGCATCGCTCCGCTGGCCCCGGGCGAACATTGGGCCTACGGCGGTTGTTTCGGCGACGAGCCCAACGCGCTGAACTTCTGCATCAACGGGATCATCACGCCCGAGCGACGCATTACGCCCAAGTTGCGCGAACTGGGCAAGGTTCATCAGTTTGTCGAAATCACTGCGAAGGACCTGCTAACCGGCAAGCTCCGGATCAAGAACAAGCACCACTTCACCAACTTGGATCGGTTGGATCTGGTCTGGACGATCACGCGGATCGTCGGTGACCGTTGCGAGATCGCCGCGGAAGAGCGAATGGATATCGACCTGGCGCCCGGCAAAATCGGGGCGCTCGATCTTGGGCTGAATGTCGAGCAACTGCAACAAGCCGGCAGCGACCTTTATCTACGGGTCGCCTTCTGTCTTCGGGAAGACACGCTCTGGGCAAAGAAAGGGCACGAAATCGCCTGGCAGCAGTTCGAGCTTCCCGGTTCACCGGTGCCCTCCCCTGCCCTGTCGGCCGGGCCGTTGAAGCACACGTCGGACGCCCGGCGGTTGACCGTCTCGGGCGACGAGTTCTCGATTGTCTTCGACCGGCAAACCGGCATGATCGACCGGCTCACTTATGGCGATCAAACGATTCTGCAAAGCCGCGAGGACCAACCGGCCGGACCGATCGCGATGCTCTTTCGCGCGCCGGTCGACAACGAGCGTCAAACCCAGCCACATCGCATCAAGCCGGGCGAACGCGACTGGCGACTTGCCGGCCTGGATCGTATGTCCCACGAGTTGGTCAGCTTCGAGTTGCTCGAAGACGCAAAGCCGGAATCGGCTCACCGAAAGGTCAGAGTGGTAACCCGATACAAGGGTCACGACGCCAAGGGCAAGGAGACGGGCGCCGGCTGCACGCATACGGTCGTCTACACGATCGGTCCCTCGGGCAACATTTATATGGCCAACAAGATCGAGCCCTTTGGATACGAAGCGATGCCCTTCTTCGGCCGCGTCGGCGTCGACTTTATCGTACAGCCTGCTTTCGAGCAATTCCGTTGGTACGGTCGCGGGCCGCACGAAAACTACGTCGACCGCAAAGCCAGCGCCGACATGGGCGTGTACGAAAGCTCCGTCACCGACCAGTTCGAGCCCTACGCCCGACCTCAAGCCTGCGGCAACAAAGAAGACGTCCGCCGCCTCTGGTTGCTTGACCGCGAAGGCCACGGGCTATGCGTCACGGCCGCCGACAAGCTATCCGCCACCGCCCTGCACTACACCACCAAGCAACTCGACGACGCCTGGCGATTGGACGAACTGCGTCCCATCCCGGAAATCGTCCTTTCGCTCGACCACGCCCAACACGGCCTCGGCAACGGCAGTTGCGGCACGGCCATCACGATGGAGAAATATCAACTCAAGCGGAAGGGGGCGTATGAGTTTACGTTCACTCTGCAAGGGGCGAAGTAGCAGGAATTCCATCCGAATTCCCGTCTCGGTCCGTTCGCACGTAGCGATTGTGCCATCGAGGCGGGTCCGGCGTGGGCGGAAGACGGTTGTCGCCGCGGAACCGATATTCCCATCCCGAATCTGTAAGTGTAGACTACTCCGTAGTGACGATCGGTTAGCCCCTCGGGGCGGAATGCAGCAAGAGCAGTGGCCGGAAAGACAAGTTTCGAGGGCAGGTAACCGGTATCCCTGGCCGCGAGTTCACGGAGTTCGGATTAGATGCTCAAAGTAAGGCAGAGACTCGGCAAGTACCGGATCGAACGGCGTCTCGCAACGGGCGCTTTCGCCAACGTCTACCAGGCATCCGATTTGATTGAGGGCACGCGCGTAGCGCTGAAGATCCCCCATCCCCACCTTGTGACGGAGGAAGTCTTGCGGGATTTCCGGCAGGAAGTCCGGGTGACGGCCAGACTGGATCATGTCAACATCCTGCCGCTCAAGGATGCCAGTTTCATCGATTCGCATTTTGTCATCGTCTTTCCGCTCGGCAAGCGGACTCTGGCCGAACGATTACGCAACCGCATCTCTCTCCGCACGGCGTTGACTTTCGCGGGGCAGATTCTCGATGCGGTGGCTCATGCCCACCACAATCGGATCATCCACTGCGATATCAAACCGGAGAATTTCATCCTGTTTGACAACAATCACGTGCGGCTGACCGACTTCGGCATCGCCAAAGTGTCGCATCGCACCGTCCAGGGTTCGGGGTGGGGCACGCTGGGCTATGTCGCGCCGGAGCAGGCCATGGGCAAACCTTCGTTCCGGTCGGATGTGTTTTCCCTGGGCCTGGTCTTTTACCGCATGTTGTCGGGGAAACTGCCGGATTGGCCCTACGAATGGCCGCCACCCGGGTTCGATCGCGTGCGGAAGCGCGTCCATCCCGAGTTGGTCGACATCGTGCGGAAGGCGACCGAGTTCGATTCTCGCAATCGCTATTGCGACGCGGAGCAAATGCGCAACATTTTCCGGCGAGTCAAGCCGCGAGCCCTGCGATATAACTCGTCGGAAAAGCCCCGCTCCGGCGGCGGCACGGCGAAACAGGACTGGCAGTCCATCCGCCGGCGGTCGTTCCAGCGGGAACACGGAAGAGCTTTGGAAACCCGATACACCTGCCATCGGTGCAAGGGGCCGGTGTCCGAAGCCATGCGGTTCTGCCCGTGGTGCGATGCAAGACGATCCGTTCATCGCGAGGGATCGTTGCTTCCCGCGCAATGCCCTCGGTGTCAACGGGGTCTCAAGTTGGACTGGACTTACTGCCCGTGGTGCTTCGGCGCGGGGTTTGAGGTGGCCACGGCAAGGCAATACTCCGACAAGCGTTACCAATCACGCTGCTCCAACGCGGCGTGCTCCCGAAAGGTGCTCATGCCGTTCATGCGATACTGCCCTTGGTGTCGAAGGAAAGTGCGCCGCAAATGGAAGGTGCCGGGCAGCAAGCACACGTGTTCATCGTGCGGCTGGGGTGTGTTCGAGTCGTTCTGGGGTTACTGTCCGTGGTGCGGAAAGAAGCTCTCCTCGACGTGAGGCATCGGTTATGGCTGAGGGCGTTGAGTTACTGGTGACCGCCTTCTTCGACCGCGACATGGAACGCGGCGAACTCCATCCGCTTTGCGGCGGTCTCGCGTCCGTCTACTCGGCTCGGTGTGCTGAGAAAGACGGGTTCAACGAGGACGCCGCGGCGCTCATCTCCCTGGGGACGACCTCCGCGGTTCTTCTCGTCGCCGACGGCCTCGGTGGTGGGCCGTCCGGGCGGCAGGCGTCGAGCCTGGCCATTGAGACGGTGGTCGACTCGATCGCGCGGGGCATGCAAGAGAACCTCATGCTGCGCACCGCGATCCTCAATGGGCTGGAAGCCGCCAACCACGCGGTTCAGGAAATGAAGACCGGTGCCGCGACGACCATCGCCGTCGTCGAACTCCAAGACGGCGTGGCACGACCTTATCACGTGGGCGATTCGATGATTCTCATCGTGGGTCAGCGAGGTAAGATCAAGCTGCAAACGATTTCGCACTCCCCCGTCGGCTTCGCCGTCGAGGCGGGGCTCATGGACGAACACGAGGCCATGTTTCACAGCGATCGACACGTGGTTTCCAACGTCGTGGGCTGCCCGCGGATGAAGATCGAACTGGGGCCATCCGTGAAACTGGCCCCTCGCGATAGCGTGGTCTTGGCCAGCGACGGCCTGTTCGATAACCTGTACGTCGAGGAAATTGTCGATCGGGTGCGTAAAGGCCCACTGGAGTCGGCCACCCGCCGCTTGGCCCACGACTCGCACCGGCGAATGAGTACCCCGGAGGGGAGTCAGCCCAGCAAGCCCGACGATCTGACCTTCGTTGTCTTCCGGCCTCGACCCCCTTGCCGAAACGGCTCTTGAAGAGTACATAGGAACGCTGCCCGGCACCGTGGGCGAATGTCTTGGCGAATACCTTAACTTTCAGGAGTACAACGATGCCCGAGAAAGTGATTCTCGTCGTCGACGGGCAAGAAATGGAACTTCCCATCGTAACCGGAACGGAGGGGGAGCAGGCCGTCGATATCACCCAACTCCGCAACCGGACGGGGTTGACCACGTACGATCCGTCCTTCGGAAACACGTCCGCCTGTAAGAGCACGATTACCTTTATCGACGGGGAAAAAGGGATCCTTCGATACCGGGGAATCCCCATTGAGGAATTCACCGAGGCGCCCAACTTCGTCGAGGTGGCCTGGCTGTTGATCTTCGGCCGCCTTCCCAAACGGGACGACCTGGCACAGTTTCGCGACCAACTGACCGCCAACGAGCTTCTCCATGAAGGACTGCGGCACCAGTTTCAACATATTCCCGTCGAAGCGCCGCCGATGGCGATTCTCTCGGCGATGCTGAGCAACATGGCATGCTTCTACCCCGGCTTCTTGTCCCTGGACGACTCCGACACGTTCACCGAAGCGGCCGCGCGATTGATCAGCAAGGTACGCACGATTGCGGCTTTTTCATACCGTCGCTCTCTAGGGCTCCCCATCATCTACCCGGACCCCAATCTCCGCTACTGCGCGAACCTGCTTCACATGATTTTTTCGATTCCCTACCAGCAGCACGTGGTGACGCCGGAGATCGAGGACGCGCTGAACCTGATTTTCATCCTTCATGCCGATCATGAGCAGAACTGTAGCGCGGCGACCGTGCGGACGGTCGGCTCCTCCCACGCCAATCTCTTCGCCTCGTGTGCGGCGGGAGTCAGTGCGTTGTGGGGACCGCTGCACGGCGGAGCCAACGTCGAGGTGCTCCAGATGCTCGAACGAATCCACCAGGGCGGAATGTCGGCTGCCGATTGCATCGCCGCGGCCAAGGCACGGGACAAGAAGTTCCGTCTCTACGGGTTCGGACATCGGGTCTACAAGAACTACGACCCCCGTGCGAAGCTCCTCAAGCAAGCGTGTGACCGGGTCTTCGCCACGGTGGATCGGAGCGATCCCCTGCTGGACATCGCCCGCAAGCTCGAAGAGTTGGCCCTGAAAGACTCGTACTTTGTCGACCGCAATCTTTACCCGAACGTCGACTTCTACAGCGGAATCTTGTTGCGGGCGATGGGAATCCCGACCAACATGTTCACCGTGTGCTTCGCCATCGGCCGACTGCCGGGCTGGATCGCGCAGTGGAAGGAGCAGCACGACGACGCCGATTCCCGCATCACCCGCCCCAGGCAAGTCTACGTGGGCCCGCCCTGCACCGCTTATGTCCCAATTGCGGACCGATAAATCCGGGCGCGAGAGGTCGACGCGTCGCGTGATGAGCACGGCCTCCGCCGCAACGGCAAGGAGCTTCTGTTTGACCGACAGAAAGACCCCTACGCTAAGAACAACGTTGCCGAAGACGCTTCGTACCAGGGGGACCTCGCCCGCTTACGCGGCTTCATGGAAGAGAAGATGAAGGACCTTAACGACGGTTTTCATCCATGCACTTGGTACCGAGACCATTGGATGCACGAGAAGTACAGCATCAAGGCAAGCGCCAAGGGCGAATTCGGACCGCTCCCGCCGATCGAGCCCAACCGGAAGTGACGTCCCGCGGTAACGGGGTACTGCCACTCCGCCGACCCTCCTCGCGTGACAACAAATGAGAAACTCCACCCATTCCGTGTTCGCCGCGTAAGCGGCAAAGTAACGGGAATTCCATCCGCTGCCGTTGATCGTTTCTTCCGGCGTTCCCGCTGGGAGCCACGGTATCGAACTCCCACGGGGAGGGGGTCCTTCAAATCCTTTCAATGTGTGATAATGAAACGAAGAGTAGTTGACGATTCACTACGGATGGAACATATTCACGGATAGTACCACCTGATTTGCCGCCAGTGCGGGCGGATGGCTGACTTGGAGACACCGGAGCTCAACGAGTTGCCCCTGCCAAAGGGAAGACCGCGGCGGTACCAGATCGACGATTACACGGTGCAGTTCACCGGCACTTGCCCGAAGTGCCGGAAGAAACACGAGAAGCAGTAAGGACCCGCTACTTCGTCTTGTTCGACACGGCCGCGATTCTTGGCCAGAGCAACATCAAACAAGGGACAAGGATTATGAAAGACTCAAAGAAACTTACCAACAACGCCGGCGCTCCCGTCGCCGACAACCAGAACGTAATGACGGCCGGACCGCGCGGCCCGATGCTGCTGCAGGATATCTGGTTCCTGGAGAAACTCGCCCACTTCGATCGGGAGGTGATCCCCGAGCGACGCATGCATGCCAAGGGCTCTGGAGCTTACGGCACCTTTACCATCACCCACGACATCACCCGCTACACCAAGGCCAAAGTGTTCTCGGAAGTGGGAAAGAAGACGGAGTTGTTCACGCGATTTTCCACCGTGGCCGGCGAACGTGGTGCCGCCGATGCGGAGCGTGACATCCGGGGCTTTGCGATCAAGTTCTATACCGACGAAGGGAACTGGGATCTGGTGGGCAACAACACGCCCGTGTTCTTCCTGCGCGACCCGCTCAAGTTCCCCGACCTCAACCACGCCGTCAAGCGGGACCCCCGCACCAACATGCGCAGCGCCCGCAATAACTGGGATTTCTGGACCTCGCTTCCCGAGGCGCTGCACCAGATCACCATCACCATGAGTGACCGGGGTATTCCCTATTCCTACCGGCACATGCACGGTTTCGGCAGCCACACCTTCAGTCTCATCAACGCCGCCGGCGAACGGTACTGGGTCAAGTTTCACCTGCACACGCAGCAGGGAATCCGCAACCTGACCGATGAAGAAGCCGAAGCGATCGTTGCCAAGGACCGTGAAAGCCACCAGCGCGACCTGTACGAGAGCATCGAGCGGGGCGAGTTTCCCCGCTGGACCATGTTCATCCAGGTGATGCCGGAGAAGGAGGCGGCTGCCTGCCCTTTCAACCCCTTCGACCTCACCAAGGTCTGGTTCCGCAAAGACTATCCGCTGATCGAAGTGGGCGTCCTTGAGTTGAACCGCAACCC
>JABMRP010001277.1 GCA_013202535.1 Planctomycetota bacterium | reverse complement strand
CCCACAATTGCAGGGCATCCATCCCGTTCCAATGCGGCCGGGGGTTGCCGCCGTCGTGAAGCTCTCGGGTGAGAACGTGTGCAAAGTAGGATCCGTACCGCTGCCCGGTGGTGTCGGTTTGTCGATAACAGATCCGCGCCAACACGCGCACGTCGTCGACGCCGGGTAAGTAGACGAGACGTTTGGGCGAATTGGCCGCGGTGCCGGTCTGGAGATTCCCCGGCGGTGTACCCTCGGGCAACGCGTAATGGAGCAGATGCTCGATCCGCTCGTAGCCCTGCTTGAGTGCATCCCCCTGGAGCGACCCGGCGCGCACCCCGTAACCGTGTACGTCGTCGCGGGTAGCACCGGTCTCGCGGTGGATCGCCGACGTCCCATACGTACAGTGGGTGCAATAGATCTGTTCGGTGGCACTCATCGCGCGTTACCCCGTTTCTTCCCGAGTTTCGATCCCGGGGATTTCCAACCGCTGGGGCAGATCCTGGCTGGAACGCCGGGATTTCTTTCGCCGGGACTTTTCTCGGCGCGGCTTTTCCCGACGAGCCTTTTCGGGGCGGGCCTTCTTGGGCTTCCGAAGTGTTTTCCGTTTCTTCTTGCCGACTCCCGTCAGATCGCCCAGTTGGCCCAGAATCAGCGGCTCGCTGTGCAGCACTTCGTCGCCCAGCGAAATGACGGCCCAGACCGCCACGTAGTAGCCGGACCACGTGCTCTCGCCGCGGATCAATTGCATGCCGCCGGCTTCTTCGTATTTCTCTCGGGTCACCGGCTGACGACGGGCTACGTCGAGCTGGCGCGGGTCGTCTCCGAAGGTCGGCTCGCTCGGCAGCACGGCCAACACGCAGTGGTTCGAGAAACGGTGGTTGGGCCAAATCCACCGGGCACGATAGACACCGTCGGCCGGGTCCTGAGCAAAGAGACTGTCTCGGGCGACGGCTTCGCGCAAACCGACGCGCCGGGCCGGCAACACCTCCGCTTCGGTCAGTTGAAGGAGACGCGCCCAGTGGGGCTCGAACAGGCGGGCGTACCGGCTGATGACTTCCGCGTCGAACCATTCGTGAAACGACGACCGCAGCGCGTTCATGTCCCGGTCCGGAGTCCGCTGGGCACTACCCTCGAGCACTTCCAGCAGTGCCTCGGCCCGGCGGCGACGGCCGTCGGTTTCGGACAGCGCCGCCCGAGTTTCCTTGGGCAGCGGGTAGTTTTCCAGACAGGGATCCTTGCCTTCGGCGGCGATCACCTCGTCGTCTCGCCGCTCGACGGCCGCCGCCAGACGGGCCAGCACCCCAGTTCGGTGGCGGGCCGTCTTGTACTTCTCCCGCCACGGATCCGCTTCCTGGCATCCCTCCAATAGTGCTTCGGCCCCTTGCCAGGCGGTCAGGATCCACTGGTCGAGTTCCGGCAGGGGCATGCCTTCGTCGATCGTCTTCAACTGCTCGATGGCCGGCATCCGTTGCCAGGCCAGCTCGACCCGCTGATGCTCGAACTCGCCAACGGCCGATTCCATGCCAAGCCGCTGGACGATTTCCCACACCTGGACAATCGCCGCCTCGCTGCCACCGCCGATGGCCCGGTCCCATTGATCGAAGGCCTCTGTCCGCTGCCGGGCCGTCTCGACGCGGACTTGCAGGCCGCAGACGTAACCCTTGGGCAGTTTGGCCGCGTCGGCGATTTCCCGCTCCGACTGCCGCGTGATCCCCGCCGCTTTCGACTCCCGGTGCAGCCGGTGGATTCGAGCCAAGATTCTCAGCCGGTCGGCCGACGCGGCGACGTACTGCCGGTACTTCCTGGCGGGTTTGTAGCGAGCGAAAAGTTTGTCGTTCCAGGCGGCAATCAGCGTCCGGTCGAGTTCCTCGCTAAAGGGTTGCGGTAATGCCTCGAAGGTCCGGCTGACGCGGCTCCACGCTTCCTGGCAACGAGCCGCCATGGCCCCCTGCTGTACCAATTCGGCCAACGCGTCGGCGGACAATTCGGCCTGAAGCCACTCCGGTGGAACGTGGTCGCGCCGGCGCAACCCATCGAACCGTTGGACAACCCCGGGCCAATCCGAAACGTCGAACAACGCCTTGAGTTGCGGATCGAACAAACTTCGACGGGTGAGCAGACCCAGGGTCGTCTGCCAGTTTTCCGCGCGCAACAGCCGCGACAGCTTATGCATGAACAGCGCGTGAAACAGGCCCGACAGCGGAGGAATTTCATCCATCGGACCATGGTACAGCTTCAGCATGACCGCCGTAAGATAGCGGACATCCTCGTCGCCGAGTTGGCTGAGTTCTCGGATCAGCGGGGAATGCTCCGGATCCCTGAAATCGTCGGCGCGGAAGAGGAGTTT
>JABMRP010001276.1 GCA_013202535.1 Planctomycetota bacterium | reverse complement strand
GACGCGGTCGACGAGGTCTACACGGCGTATTGGGATTAGAAATCGATGCCCACGACCCGGGGGATGCGACCCCCGGGCTTGGACGGATGATTGGCATCGCCCGCGCTGGGCGCAGGTCTCCTGACCTCGCCCAATCCGTCTTCAGAAGTCGTCAATACTCCCGCCTGGTGGAAATTCCCGGCATGGGGGCGGGGTGTCTGCTGCCGCGTCCACCGCGACCGCGGCAAGCCAGTTTCGCTGCGGACCGAACGTCGCACAATGGTTTACGTCCCCAGCACCAGACCTAATCCCCTGCCTCGTCCAGTTTGCCCAAGAGTTCGCTTCATCGCATTGCCCCCCGCGTGAGAGGGGAGGGGTTTCGGCGACTTGATGCATCGCGGAGCGTTTCCAGGGGTTGCCCCCGTGCTGCCGTCAACCTAAACTCAAGTGGTTAGCCCTTTTTCACATGTGTCCGTTTACTGCGGTAGTGATATGAAGTCGCGAGTGATTTCCGGCCTTCTGAACGATCCTGACTCCACTGAGGCGACAACGTTTGCCAAGGACGTGGCCGACGTACTGGCACTCACTGAAGAGGATCGACAGGCCTGTCTCGACATGTTACCGAGCGTTCATTTTTCCCAAGATGAGGCAGAGGCGCTGCGTTTGCTGGATCGGCTCGTCGACGATCGCCATGTGGACCGCGATAAGCTGGCAAGTGCGATCGAGGTGATGGAATTTCTCCTGAGTATGTTCCTAAGCGAGGATATTCCGGACTCGGATTGGAAGCTTTGGGCATCTGATCTGGAAGAGACTGGCCACCTGACGAGTTCGACGCGACCCGTTTTCGAGGCAATGGTTGCCAATATCAGGTCAGAGTTGGCGACTAAGGTCGAGCCGGAGACCCGACGAAGGACGGTAGCCGCTGGTGTGCTGCCGTTGATCGAGAGCTGCGGCATCACGGTCGAAGTCCGCTCGGTAAGTGAGGATTCCTATCGGCCCGGCACGCCAATTGAGCAATTTGAACCTCGGGTTACCGAAACGGTTACAGTGGCCTCCATCAATATCACGTTGGATGAAGGTCCGTTCAAGGACGTATACTTCCAGGCCAGTGAGAGCGTTTTGGATAATCTCATCCGCGCGTTTCAGGCTGCAAAGAAGGAAATGGCCGCGCTTCGCGGATTCTTGAAGCTGGAAGACTAGAAGGCACCCCATGGGCTACAGCAAGATCACCAAAGTTCCCGACGCGACGAGCACCGTTCCGCAATACCGGAAAATCGGCACTTCGGGTGTTGAGTTCAAACCCCGCAAATATGTGTCCGGGGAGTTGTGGACAGAATTTCTCCATTCGGGGACTACTGCCAAACTACGGGGTTCTTCAGCGATTCTCGCTGTTCGGCGCAAGAGAACCCGAATTTCTCGGCAGCGGAAACAGGGTGCGCTTCAGCCGAATGAACCTTCTTTTGAAACGCAATCCGGGGAGAAGCGCCGACGCGAGGGGCGAATCACAAAGTCACTCGAAATGGCTCCGCCGCGTCTCACAATCTCGGACTTGGCGACGGTTAAGCTCTGGAAAATCATCCGGTCGGAGCGACCGGTTGCGATTCGAGCCAAGGCACTGGCGGAGTTGATGCGTCGTGAGAATGAACACGGTGAGCTTGCCTCGTTTGTCGTTGAGGAACTTGCCAAGGACGATCTGAAACCCACGTGGCGCAACACGTTGATCTTTGCCACGGAGCACTTGGATTTCCTCGACGCCGCACAGCGCCAACAACTGCGTGATCTGCTCGGCGGTCTTGTGACGGCTCTACGTGGGCAGTGGCATTCTCGCTCAAGACTCGCACAAGAGGCGGCGCTACGCCGTTACGGTTCGCTGATCGACGACAAGGTGGAGCTTGGCGGAATGGTCCGCTTCTTGAGCACCGACTATTCTTTTCGAGTACGCCTGATCGCCCTGCAAACCATCCAGAACGCCTTTGCCGCGGCCCCTCCGTCCGTATCGCTCCAGGAGGACCTTGGGGGATTGCGAGAGGAGTTGCAGCAGATGGCCGGCTTCTTCTTCCGGCCGCAGGTGCTTGCCAGGTCGGAGGAAGACTTCGATTTGGGGCTCACCGCGATTGAAGCCTTGATCCGTCTCGGCGATCCGACCGTTTCGCAGTTCGTGCCGCGAGCGAAGGAGATCGGCGCATCTTGGGTTGCCCGGCAACTGGCGCAGTTCTTCAGTGAAACATTGGCAGCCTGGCCAGAGGCGGACTCTGCATCCTCGACTGGTCCTGCCCGTGTCGTGTCCGACGCCTTTGATGTGTTGCAAGCGATCGAATCCCAGCCCGGTTGATAACCACCCCACTTGAGGAATTGCCATCGGGAGAAGGCGTGACTGCGATTCAACTTCCGCGAGACGACCCAGTACAGCAGTCCGCGTGGACCATTGTGGGCACTCGGCACGGGGGTATCGTGAGGCATTTGTCCGTGCTTGCCGAGGATTCGCCGTCCATGATATATGGCGGCAAAGCCCCCGTGTATCACATGGGGCCTCCGCTGACTTCACTAGAACCGGATCGGGTTGGCAGTGAGGATTTGCCAGAGAGCCTTTCGGAGGAAGCTCCTCGCAGTGCGGAAACTACAGCTCATGTCGTCGCGAGATTAGAGGATCTCAGCGACGACGACCGGCAGGGAATGCGCCGCTGGCATCGCAAGATTTCTGCATTCTTTCCGGCGACGACGTGCCCACCGCGTCCGCGACTACGTCCTGGCAAAGAGCGGGAGTGGGCCCGTTTTCTCACAGAGTGCCACTACATTGCATATCCAGCATTCAAGATTGAAGATGACCCCGTCTCAGAGGTCAAGAAACATCATTGGTACAGTTGTGTCGGATTTGTGACGCAGTGCTACGAAAATACGGCTGTCAAGCGGGTGTTGACTGGTCAAGACCGGCAGGGTTTCCCCACCGTGGACAAGGACACGGTGAAACGCACGTTTCTGCTCGGCATATTTGAATTCACGCAGGAGATTGCCAAAGCCATCAATCTCACCGGCGAAGGCCCATGGCCGATTGCGATGCCCGGCTACGTAATGCGAGCGTTTTCTCGATCGGATGAAGAAATCCGCGAGCAACCGTATCATCCCGTTGCCGACGATATCGACTTTCTCGGCTCGGAATGATCCGGCCGTCAAGAAAGCCGAGGCACTCCAGGAACTCCGATTCGACCCGCGCCGAGCGAGGATCCACCCTACGGGTCTTCCGGTGGCTTGTGCCACGTCGATTGCCAGTAGGCCCGGTCCACCTCGTACACGTCGATCGGGTCGTCCACTCCGTGCGAGTCCGGCAGAATGCCGTAGCGCTGCATCTCGCGAATGTACTCCCCGCGCGGCCTGAAGCCCGGCATGTCGAAACGTTTGATTTCGTCGAGATGCTTCTTTGCGTCCGCGATGGCCTGCCGGAGCGTCTGATAATCGGGATCTTCGCTCGTGGCAAAGACGGGCCGTATGTCGCCGTCCTTCGATACGCCAGCGTCTTTCGCTCGGCAAATTCCGAATCCACCGGCCTCCTTGGCCAACGGGGCGAGAAGCTGAAGCGACTGCTCGGGCCGGCTAAGATTGTAGAGCAGGTGGCGGTTGAAGCGAAACGCGGGATAGTTGCGTTGGCTCTCGGGCAGAGCCAGGCGGTTCATCGCCCCTTCCGCCCAGGGGACGAGCCCGCGGTTGTCCGACGGCGAGTTGGGCAACGACATCGGGCCTTGATGGCAGCCTCCGCAGCGCCGCCCGAGCACCGCTTGAGCCGCCTTGATGCTTGGCCACTGGAGATCACGGCGGTCGAGCCCGTTTGCATAATGGCCGATCGTGCCGGTGCCCATGGCTGCGTACGTGCCCGGATAGGCAGCGCCGCTATCGATCCACAGCCGGACCATTGCCCGCTCGTGTTCCGAAAGTTTCGCGTCGAAATGACTGCCGTCGAGTTTCCGCAATAGCGGACTGGCGGCCGAGCCGAGCGATCGGGGCGGGTAGTTGCTCTTGCGGAGGTTGCGACCGTCGGAAAACTGAGCACTGACGGTGAGCGTGTAGAAGCTGTGTGAGAACATCGGCCCACGGTCGCCGGAGAGAATAATTCCACCGGCCATCGGCCCACCCCGGCTCGTGACTTCGTAGTCGTGACAGCCGACGCAATGCCGGTCGAGGATCGGCTGGATGTCGCGGGGGAAATCGAAGACATCGGGAGTGTCGGGGATGGGCGCAATCCGGCTCGGTGGCCGGCGCACCGCCGACAGCGACTTGCCCGAACGGGGCGTCTCGACGCGCTGCTCGTGACATCCCACGCAGCTCATCGTCTCGCCCGGTTGCAGGGTCAAAAAGCTCTGCATTCGCTTCACGGCCACGTCGTTCTCGTCCAACGCCACGAAGAACAGCGGCCGCATGGCGGGCAGCTCGACATAAGCCGATCCGTCCGGATCCACCGGCACCGTGCCCAGAACCCGCTCCAGCAAGAACGTTCCACCGTAGCTCAGAGGCTCCATGCCACTGAACATGTTGTACGGTTTGGGCAAGATTTCCAGGACCAGCAGTTTCTTGATATCGCCCGGCTCGACACCCGCCATGTTGCGTCCATGATGGACGTTTTCGATGACGATCCGGCCGGTCGCTTGTGCCAGATCGGTTCTTGGCGCAATGGTGCGTTCCCTTGGCTGTGGTCGCACGGGACGCGGTTCATGCACTTTCATTCGCCCCACGCGCCACTCGGCGGGCAACTCGAAGACCGTCTCGCGGTTGCCCTGGCGATCCATCAACAGAATCGAACACTCTTGGGCCACGAGGAACAGGTCTTGGGCCAGCGGATAGGGATCGCGAAAGAACCCCCCGCGACTGACCGGCCGGGCCATTTCCCCGGCGTCGGGCCCCTTGCCCGGATCGACAATCGTGATCACGCCTTCATGCTCGTTGCGGCCGTGACCGGGCGCGAAGGAGGCCACCACCCGGTCGGTATTCGGGATCGGCTTGGCGTCGATCATCACCGTGTTGGGATGTTGGTTGCCAAAGTAGATCATCTGGCCCGTGCCGTCCGGGTTCATCGTCCAAAGATGATGGTAGCCGATCTGGCTGCGGTCGACATACTCCCATCGCTGGTACAGGATCCGCCCGTCGGGCAGCACCCAGGGCGTGTTCTCCTGCTCCGTGTTGGCCGAAAGCTGGCGAATGTTCCCGCCGTCGGCGTCGCAGCGGTAAAGGACGGCCACTTGCGTGAAGTAACAAGGCACCCAGCGGTCGCAACGGCTGGAACAGAAGACGATGCCCCCGTCGGGCAAGTATGCCGGCTCGAAATCGTCGTAAGGCCCGTCGGTCAGTCGGCGCATCCCGGTTCCGTCGACGTCGATTTCATGGAGGTGATAGTACGGTTGCCCGCCTTTGCGGTAGGAGAAGAGGATCTTCCGGCCGTCGTAGTGGAGTTGCGGATCGCGGACGCCGCCGGTGGGGTCGTCAATAAGGGTTTTCACTTCACCCGTCTTCAGGTTCAAGCGGCACAACCGCCCGCCGTCGTGGTAGTACTTTCGGTCCGGGCGGATGATGTCGTAGCCGAAGTTGGCGTACCAGTGGCCGTCGGGGTCGGCCTGACGGACGGCGAAGACAATCTCTTCCACGGGGCATCGATCGGCCAGCGCGGGAAAGTCGACCGGCGCCCGTGCGGCGAGTTCTTCGGCATGCCGACGGCGGATTTCGTCGTCGGAGAGCACGTGCCTGTGTACTTCGACGTTGTCCAACAAACCGTCGAAAGTGCGGCCGTCGTCTTTCAAATTGCGGCGAAGATGGAAAACCCCGTCCGCGGCCGTGTCGAGCTTCGTTTTCACTCCGCCGGCGAGCTTGCCGTCGAAGTAGAGCCGGGCGACCGTTCCGTCGTACGTACCCACGACGTGGTGCCAGCGGTTTGCCGAGATACGGCCGGGAATCTTGACGTGCAGATCATCGGGCCAGCCCCAAAAGTAGAAACAGAGCGTGTCCTCTCGGGCCAGCCAAAGCCCCCGAGCACGGCCCGGTTCCTGCTTGCCGTAGACGAAGAGCACTTGATCCGCCGCGCCGGACCGGCGCGCAAACCAGAGACTGATCGACCCGGGCTCGGCACCGCCGGGCAACCGGGCCGCCGAGCCACTCGGGTGCTGCCCCAGCGTCAACGCGTCACTGCTTCGCGATCCCTCGGCGGACTGTCCCATGGCCGGCAATACGCCGCTCAGCAGCACCACCGCCGCAACCTTCAACAACAGATGTCCATGCATGGCAGATTCGCCTTTCCGTTTCCTTGTCTGAGGGCCCCATTCTACCCGATCCACTTCAAACCATGAATCTCCAGCAAAGCCAACTCCGCTGGCGGGCCTTCGAGCAATGCGAGAAGCTTCGCCTCGGCATATCTTGCGGAAACGGTCGATGGCAGGATAAGATGACCCTAAGCCCCTGTAGCTCAATTGGATAGAGCACCGGCCTTCTAAGCCGGTTGTTTCAGGTTCGATTCCTGACAGGGGTGCTTGTGCCTGGGGGTGCCTGAATGCAATAAGTCTTTCTGTACTAACGGGTTACGGAGATTCACCAGCCCGCCAGTGCTTCTTTTCCCCGTTGCTGGCATCCGGCACGACCAAGACCAGCGAGAGCGGGAGTCAACTCAGCCATTCGGGCCGAACATCTCAGTCCTTGAAGAATTCGTCCGTCGGATCGCCGCCCTCGCGGGTGATGAGGAACATGTAGAGCGCCGAATCGATATCGGTGGCGATCGTCTGCACGTTGGCGTCGACAAACAGATGGTTGACCGCCCCCGGGTGATGGCTGCCGGGGCCGAAGGTCGGCTGGTTCTTGCCCGGTAGATAGGGACCGTCGTGCGGGTCGCCGTAGTCCCAGTCGAGGTAGGTCCGCGGCTGATCCGCTTGGCTATCGTCGCCATGCTGCCCGTCGAAGCCGGTGGGAGCGAAAAAGGGCAAGACCGTCCCGTCGACCGTCGGCCGGGCGAATGTTACGCTCGGCGGGAGACCGACCAGCGTCGCTTCGCTGCCCACGGCCCATCGGGCGGCAACCGGCTCGACGGTCTCGGCAATCATGATCGTCTGGCTCAAACCGTCGTGTTTGAAGTCTTCCGGCTTGTGGCCCGAGGCCGGGTACATCGCCCCGTCGGGATGCTTTCCAATTTGCTCGGGCAGAATATGCACGGTCCAACTCCAACCGTCGACGGCCGCCACCGGACCATCGGCGTCGCGCGTGACCAGACTGGCCGGGGGAAATGTCCCGTGCCGGCTGGCGTAGTTGTGCATCGCCGTGCCGAGCTGCTTCATGTTGCTGGTACACGCCGCCCGGCGGGACGCCTCGCGCCCCCCATTATTGAGCGACGGCAACAGCAGCAACATGAGGAAGCCAATCACGATGACGACGACGATCAGTTCGACCCAGGTGAAGCCGCGGCGCGTCGATCGGGAAGCGTGCATGACAGGACTCCTCCGTCGATGGGAAAACGGGGCCTGGGCATGATCCTCGATCCTACCACGGGCCGTCCGTAAACGTCAAGAAGAAGTAGCCTGCCCCCCGTTTATTGCCCCCTCCCGTGCCTGCCGCCGGGACCAACCGCCGGTTGAAAAAGGAGACACTGACGGAACGTGTGCCACTGCTTGCTTGCAAGCAGTGCTGCGGAACCGAGTACAAAACTCGGCAAAAAGGCACTGCTTGCAAGCAAGCAGTGGCACACCACTCTTTCGACGGGCCGCCAAGGCCTTGCCACACGTGCCCGCTTCCGTTGTAATCAGGCGGGATTGGCGCAGTGGCGAATCCTATCTCAGAGCGAGCGCGACGCTCCGCCGCTGCCCTCGGTGACCTGAGCGTGGGCCGTCACTTGCAGCGTGGGGGCGCTGGCCGAGTCGGTCTTGATGCTGATCGTGGCGGATACTTTTCCGGCCGTCTCGCCGGCGGTGAAGGTGACGGGGATCAGATGCACGGTCTTGGCGGTCGTCGACTCGTTGAACTTGAATCGGGGATCGGCGCAGCTCACCTCCAGTACGCGAAACGGTGCCTTGCCCCGGACCACCAGCGGCCGGGTCACGGTCTCGCCCGGCGCCACGATCCCGAGCATCACCGGCTGGGCGGCGACCGACGCTTCGACGATTCCCACCACGGCCAGCGGCACGCGTGCCGACGGCGCATGCGGGTCGTTGGTGATTAGAAAGAGATGCTCGTTGAGGTAACCTTCGGGCACGTTTTCCTTGAGCGTGAGCTGCAGATCGTAGCCGACACGGCCCGCCTCCCGGACGGTTTCGGTGAGCCTTGCCTCGAAGTGCTGGCTGGCGCAGCGAATGTCGACGACCTGCCAATTCCGCCAATTTTGATCGTTGCGGTAGCTGATGGCCACTCGCTGGCTGGCGCGGCTCCCGGTGGCGACCGACCCGAAGTCGATCTTCCCCGGCTGAATCACGACGTCGCTACGGATGAACGTGTAGACCTGCAACTGCACTTGTGCCGGGAAGGGCTTGCTGAATACGACCGTAAGCGTGGCGTCTTTGCGCCCTCTATGTTCGCCCCGGGTATCGATAATCGCCTCGATCTCGGTCTTCTCGTACGTTTTCAGCACCTTCTTGGTGATCTTCGGAATCGTACACTTGCAGCTCGATCGAATCGAGACAATCTCGACGTCTTCGAGATACTTATTCTCCAGGATGAAGCGGTGCGTGGCCGTGGCGCCGCGGGCAACCGTGCCGAAGTCGTGGCTGGTGTGATCGAACATGTCGACAGCCCATTGCTGAGCCGTTGCCGCTCGGCACGCCGCCAGAAGAACAACCGATGTCAGCAGAATCTTCCGCATCAAGGTTCGTTTCCTTCCATGAAACGTTCGATAGGCAATCGCCGGCCGTCCCGGCATACTACTTCAAACCGACCAATTGTTTGGCGAACCGGACGCCGTCGACCGCGGTTTTTCCGTAAAAATCACATCCCGTCTTCTCGCTCAGCAGCGGGCTCGCCGCGGCGCCGCCGACCATCAGCGACAGGCCGTCGCGCAGGCCGGCTTCGCGGATCGCGTCGACCGTCGCACCGACCGCCGTGTAGCAGGTGGTCAGCAGCACGCTCATGCCCACCACGTGGGGTTTGTGTTGGGTGATGGCCTCGACGAACTTCGCCGGCGACACGTCGATCCCCAGATCGACGACCTCGAACCCGATCCCCCGCAACATCATAATCACGATGTCCTTGCCGATATCGTGAACGTCGTTTTGCACGGCCCCCATCACGGCCGTTGCGACCGGTTCGCCCTGTTGCTGCTTTTCCAGCAAGGGTTCGAGCTCGGCCATGATCGATTTCATAATCATGCCGCCGAACATCAAGTCGGGCAGGAAGCACTCCTCGGCGGCGAAACGCTCGCCCAAGGTGACCATCCCCTGGTTGCATTGGGCCACGATGTCCGCCGGCGCCACCCCGGCGTCGAGTTGTTGCCTGATCGACGCCTTGACGCGATCCTCCTGGCATCCGGCAAGTGCTGCCGCGAGACTGTTGTCCTCGGTCATGGGGGAAAATTCCTTTCGGCGGGTTCCGTGCTGAATGGGGCCAGTCTGGGTGGACTTGTTCGGCAAATTCGGTCAGAACGAGACGAGGCAATGCCAAATGTAGACGTACCCCAGCCCGTCGACGTCCTCCCAAACTCGCTTGACCAACTCCGAGTCGCCCTTGATCGGGGGAAGTTCCTTGAGTTTTTCTTCCCAAGGGATGCAAACACCCGGGGCTCGTTTGGATTGTTCCTGCTCGGCCATTCCCGTCACTCCGAATTAGAAAACACAAAAAAAGGGCGGTCGGTTTCGTGTGGCGAATCGGGTGCGTCGCCGCCGTCAAAAGACGCCGGTCAATAGACGCCATACTCGCGAGTAAAATCGGTCATGGCCTTGAGGTTCTCGGCCCGGGTGTCATCCTGCATGATCGCGCTGGCATCCATGATATATCCGCCGTTGCCGGCCACGCCGTCAATCACCTTCTTGCAGCACTGCCGCACCTCTTCCGGGGTACCGAAGGCGAGCAGATCGTTGGGGATTCCGCCGCTGATGCAGAACTTGTGCCCGACGGCCTCGTGGACCTCGAAAATATCGCCCCGGTCGACGTGGTAAATAATACTCCGGTCGGGCAGTTCGGCGATATACTTCAAGTTGGGATTCCATTCGCCCTCGGCATAGAACAACGTCTGGTGTCCCCGTGCCCAAAGCTCCTCGATGACCTCCCGCAAAGTCGGCCAGTAGAACTTCTCGAACTGCGCCGGCGAGAGGAAGGGAACACACCCGCGGTGCATCCAGAGGCCGATCGGAACGTTTTTGTCGGGATCGGCACCGGACAGGGCCACGTGCAAAAGATGCGGGGCCATCGCCTGGCAGGCGGCCAGCACTTTCTCCGGCTGGCGGTACATGTCCATACAGAGCCCTTTGTAACCGCGGAGCTTGTCGGCAATGATGTCGAAGGGCCCTTTGAGGATCCCGGAAATCGCCGACACCGTGCCCGAATCTCCCCGCAACAGGGCCGCTTGGGTGCCGAACCCCTGGAAGTAGTTCATCATGGCCATGCCGCCCTTGACGAACGACAGGTTGTTGCGCATCGACGTCGGCTGACCCATGGGGCTCACATCGTCGGCAACCCGGGGAAGCCACACATTGTAGAGAAACCCGGTCGGGTCTTCGATCAACTGATCGTACTCGTCCGGCTGCATGTGGGCGTTGTCTTCGGGCGGCTCGATGTACTGAAATCCCGTGTCCGGGGGGATCTCGATACCCGGCACGGCGTAGTACTTGAGGCTGATCGCCTTGGTCAAACCGGTCCACACGTAGACCATGTTGCCGACCACGGCGTCCCAGTCGAAGTCGGCCGCACACCTCCGCGCCGCGACAAAGGCCTTGTCGAAATCGTGTGCCACCTCCTGGGCCGTGAAGCCGCAGTACTTGGCCACAAACTCGGCCACGAACGGACGAATGGGGATCTGGTCCGGCTTTTCGTTCCGCATGGCCGTCACATACCGGGAAAGTCGCGCCTGGTACAGGGCTTCCATGTCGCCGGACTGCTCCGATTGGGTCTGGGTGGCCTCGGCCATGATGCGGGGACCTCAACTGTGATGATCTGGCGGGGGTAGGACAATCAGTCCGCAATAGGGGGGAACACTACCGGTCGCGGGCAAGTTGTCGCAGTATCCCAAAGGTGCCGTCCCGTGTCAATTCAAGGTCACGACTTGCCACACCCGACTCGCCCGGCGCCGCTGCCTACCGAACCACGGCTTGACGGCGCGAAATCGCCGATGCGGTCTGCGTGGGCCGGTCGATTCGGACGGTGCCTCCGCCGGTCGTGGCCGAGGCGGGCCGCTTGCGTCGTTCGTCCGTCATGGTTGGCACGGCGGTAGGCACGGCAAGACCGGCGGCCTGCATGAACGACACCAACAGGGGGTACCCAAGTTCCGTCAAGATCGACTCAGGATGAAACTGCAGCCCGACGACGGGCAGCCATCGGTGACGCAACGCCATCACCGTGCCATCGGTCAGTCGAGCCGACACCTCAAGACACTTTGGCAGCGAGTCCTCATCAACAACTAATGAGTGGTACCGACACGCCTCAATAGAGCTACCTAGGTCGGCAAAAATCCCCCGCCCATCGTGGAGGATGCGAGAAGTCCGCCCGTGGACCGGTTCCCGCGCTCGAACAATTCGCCCGCCCAACGCCGCGGCAATGATCTGATGTCCCAGGCAAACGCCGAGGATCGGCAGCTCCTCATGCAGATCGCGCACCAAGGAAACCGAGACACCGGCTTGCCGGGGCGTACAGGGACCGGGGGAGAGGACCAGTGCGTCGGGCCGCATCGCGCGAACGGCGGCCGTGTCGATCGCCGTATTGCGAACCACGTGGGTCTCCTGCCCCAGCCGCTGGAAATATCGGGCCAGATTGAAGACGAAACTGTCGTAGTTGTCGATCAAGAGAATCAAGCGGAGGCCTCGGGGAAGGGAGGAACACCGGGACGATTAAACGATTGTCGACCGTTTGCGCCGGCCTGTCAATCGTCGCCGCGGCTTGGTTCGCTGTGGGTCGACGCGGCCAGAACGGCGCCGATCATCAGTACGGCACCGACGATCTGTATCGGGCCGAGGCAATCGCCTGCCAGCCAATATCCGAAAAACGCGCCGAAGGCGGGCTCGGTCGCAATAATCAACGCCGTGCGTGCCGCGGAGAGCCGCTGCTGGACGAACGTTTGCACGTAGAACGCACCGGCGGTGGCCAGTACGCCCGTGATCGCCAGAGCAATCCAGACGTCGGTCGTCGGCCATGCCACCACGTCAACGGCCGGCCATACCCCAAAGAAGATCACGGCCGCGGTGCCCACTTGCACCAGAGCCAAGGCACCCGCGTCGTGTTCTTTCGCGTAGCGGTCGAGCAGGGCGATATGCAGACCGAAACAGGCGGCCGCACCGAGCGTGAGCAGGTCACCCCGATTCCAACCATCGCGGCCAAGAAGAACGAGCCCCGCCAGACTGACGGCAATCGCGATCCAGTAGGGCCTTCCGGTGCGCACTCCGAACAGCGCCCAGTTGATCAACGGAGCCAGCACCATACACAGCCCGGTGATCAGCGCGCAGTTGGTGGGCGTCGTGTAATACAAGCCGAACGTCTGGAACAGATAAGCGGCGGCCAACACCGCACCGATGAGACTGCCCGTGCGAATCGACCGTAGTCCAACGCGGCGGAAGGCAACCGGGCTCATCACGGCGGCACCGATGGCAAAACGCACGGCCAGAAAGGCGACCACGCCGTAGGCCGCGATCGCGTCCTTCACGACAACGAAAGTCCACCCCCAGACGGCAATCACCGTAATCAGCATCACGGTCGGCAGCAGGTGATTCATGAGGCGGACCGCCCGCCGATATCGAGTTCCTCGGCCGCCTTTTCCATGACGATCTCGACGGAGCGGGCGTGCTTCAACAGCGAGGGATGATCCGTCCAGGCTTGAAGCTGCTCCAATGCTTGTTCGCGGGTTAGTTGGGTCGGCATGGGGTCTTGGCGACGTGGATGATGGGGGTGTTTAACCTGGTCGATCGTGTTCGGCTAGCCACGCGGCGTGTAAGGTTCTCAACGCCGGGCGGTTTTTTTTGCGGAAGGCTACCCATAAGTCTTCCTCACCGTTTCCCGTGTGTCAACCCGGCTGTCGGGTCACTTCAACAAGCGATTCTTCGGCATGTGCGGCAGACAATTGTCCTCTTAGCAAGCCGGCAACCGCTCGTCAAGCGCCTCGAAGACAAGAATTTCCAGGCGGCAAAAAAGTTTTGTATTCTTTTCCCTCGGCGCTTGACATTCGGATCGAATTCCGTCATTTTCATAGGGTCGCGTCGCTTGCAAGGGTACTCATCCGAATCACCAAAAGCGACATACACCTCTTGGTCGAGGCAGGACACTCGACCGGCGCGAGCCGATTGGGCTTGAGTGAACCGTGGGCAGGGATGTTGTGGCAGAGGCAGGACAACAAGTCATCTCAAACGGCGCGAAGGTCGAGGGGTATGTTGCGCGCCGATCCGCGCGCCTCTCGACCGCACTGCGCCGCATAACGGAATCAATGGAGTGTTAAAAAAGGCATGGATGCCTTTTTTCCTCTCGCACGGCAGCGCCGCATGACTTCTATTGTCGCAATCGCTCCGCTGGCCGTCGTTTTCCTGCTGCTGGTGTTTCCCGCATGGAACGGGTAGAATCCCGCTGGGCAAATCAAATCACCCAACGGGAGAAGCCGCCATGCGCCGGTACACGTTTCGATGGATCGCGGTCCTGTCGTGCATTGTGGGTTTGTCCGTCACGCACCGCGCGGCCGCGGAAGCGCCGCCGAGAAAGAAACCCGCTCAGACGAAGCGGATCGGCCAAACGCAACACCAGCAAATTGTCGACGGCAATCCGCAAAAGGCGGTGGAATTGTGCCGCCGGTATCTTGAGCTCGATCCCGGTCATCTTGAATCGATGTTCAACCTGGCGCTGGCTCACGGCCAACTGGGCGACGTCGAAGTAGCGACCACATTCATGCAACGGGCGATCGACGCCGGGCTGCCGCCGGGGCGGTTTCTTGTCGGACCGCGGGATCTGGTCGCCCCGTTGGCGAAGACTCCCCCGTTTCGTCGCCTGATCGAAGAATATCGCGACAAGCTGCTTCACGGCCCGATGCTCGGTTGCGTGACCGACCAGGGAGCAAAGTTCTGGGTGCGCACGCTGGCCGAAGTGCCGATCACGGTCGTCGTGAGCACGTCGGCCGAACGGACCGCGCCGATTCGTTCCACCGAGGTTTCCACCCGGCGCGCACACGATTTCACCGCCGTCGCATCGATCGACGGTCTGCAAGCCGATACGCGCTACACCTACGACGTGTTGCTGTCGGGCAAGTCAACGCTAGGTCCCGATTTACCCAGTTTCCGCACACTGCCGCCGTCCGGCAAGCCGGCCCGTTTCGAAATAGGCTTCGGCGGTGGTGCCGGCTATACCCCCCAGCATGAGCGGATGTGGGATACGATCGCCGCGCACAAGCTGCCGGCGTTTCTTTTCCTGGGCGACAACGTCTACATCGACAACCCGACCCGGCCCGACATGCAGCACTACACGTACTACCGCCGCCAGTCGCGTCCGGAATATCGGCGATTCGTGGCCGGAACGTCGATTGCGGCCATCTGGGACGATCACGACTTCTGTACCAACGACCAATGGGGCGGCCCGGCGATCGACGACCCCCCGTGGAAGATCCCCGTCTGGCACGTCTTCCGCAACAACTGGAACAACCCGGCCTACGCCGGCGATCGTGAAGAGGAGCCCGGTTGCTGGTTCCGCACGTCGATCGGCGACGTCGATTTCTTCATGCTCGACGGCCGATACTATCGCACCAGCCCGAAAGTCGACGCGCCCAGTATGCTGGGCCCGGTGCAGAAGGCCTGGCTGAAGGCGGAACTCAAGAAGTCGCGGGCGACGTTCAAGGTGCTCGCCTCGCCGGTCCCCTGGGTTTTGGGGGCCAAGGGCAACAGCCTGGATACCTGGCGTGGATTTGAAGCCGAGCGAGAAGAGATTCTCGGCTTCTTGGAGAAGAACCGCATCGACGGCGTGTTTCTTATCACGGCCGACCGCCACCGATCAGACGTCTGGCGAATCGATCGCCCCGACGGCTATCCGCTCTATGAATTCGAGAGTTCCCGACTAACCAACGTTCACACCCACCCCGCGCAGCCGGGCTCGCTATTCAGTTACAACGCGAAATGCTCGTTCGGCGTCTTGGCATTCGATACGACCAAGGCGGACCCCGAGGTCCGCTACCAGATCTACAACATCGACGACGAGTTGCTCCACACGCAAACGGTACGCCGAAGCGCGATTTCGCATAAGTAGGGAAACTTCACATCTCGACCGAGAACTTATGCACGGTCACCTCGCGAAACGTCTCGCCGGGACGCAATATGGTGGAGGGAAAAGCGGGCTGGTTGGGCGAATCGGGGAAATGTTGCGTTTCCAGACAGAACGCGTGGTGCTTTCCACAGGGCACGCCGGCTACTTTGGTCTCCGGCCCCAGGAAGTTGGCCGTGTAAAACTGCACGCCCGGCTGCGTGGTGTGGACTTCCATCACCCGTCCGCTGGACGGATCCGCCACGCGCGCCGCCAGGGCAAGCTCCTCGCCCTCGGTCTTGCGTACGACGTAGCAGTGATCGTAACCGCCTTCCACCTGATCGATCCGCGAGCCGATCGCCTTCGGTTGGATAAAGTCCATGGGCGTGCCTTCGACCGCTCTCAATTCGCCAAGCGGGATGAGCGTATCGTCGACCGGCAGATAGCGGTCGGCGTTGAGCGTCAGGCGGTGACCGAGCACGTCGCCCGAGGCGGCGCCGGCAAGGTTCCAGTAGGCGTGATTCGTGAGGTTCAAGTGGGTCGGCTTGTCGGTCGTGGCCGTGTACTCGATCCGAAGTTCGTTCTCGGCGCTCACGCGGTAAGTGACCGCGGCGGTGAGCGTGCCGGGGTAGCCCTCGTCGCCGTCGGGACTAACCAGTGTGAAGGTTACGCCCGTCGGGCCATTGTCGGTGGTCGGTTTGGCCTCCCACAGAAACTTATCGAAACCGATCTCGCCGCCGTGCAGGTGACTGGGTCCGTTGTTGGTGGCCAACGTGTACTCGGCGCCGTCGAGCGTGAACTTTCCCCGGGCGATTCGATTGGCGTAGCGACCGCAAACAGGCCCGAGGAACGGATGCCCTGCGAGATAATCGTCCAGCGTGTCGAGGTAAAGTGTCACCACGGCCCGCTTGCCGTCACGGTCGGGCGTCTCGACTTCCGTCAGCATGGCCCCATAGGCCGTGACCTTGGCCACCAACCCGTTGCCGCTGGAGAGAATGTAGCGATCGACCGGGCGACCATCGGACATCGTTCCGAACGGTTCGATGGTAAGACTCATTTTCGTCGTGCTCCTTGCGGTGGATGAATCGGTGCGTCTTGCGGTGGGTCGTTTCATTATGAGGAGTGCGGTGGCGTAGGTCTAGCGGTTACCGCTTGGCAATCCAACACCGAATCCACCACGACTTCGGAGCGTCCCTTGGGCAGTACCGGGCGGCGGTTCGAAGCGTGGGAGGCGATAGTCCCGTTTTGGCGCGCGAGAAGGGTGGTCGTGCCGTAACCGCCCCAACGTGGCCAAGCTCGGTACACCACCGGGCTCGGTTGTGAGCCGCTAGAGGGGCCACCGGGTCCGAAGTCCGCCCTGTGACCTCATTCGAGTCCATCACCCCCCTGACAGATGCAATATCGCGAGGCGTGCCGCCACCCTCACCAGCGATTCAAAATGGGTCGAATGATGACACAATCCCGGCGAACACCGTGTCAGTAGGTCCTCATACGGAGTGAGTTCCGGTCTGCCTCGTCTGAAGCACACGATGTGTTTTCGGCAAGAAGTAGATGCAACTTGCCACGAGTAGGCCAGCGCCCAGCAACGACAACGCGTAGGTGAAGGCATGGAGGAATTCGAATCGGTTCATGTCGGATTGAAACAGGTCCTTGTAGACCTGCACGGCAACTGAACCCGTGTAACCGATCGAGTCGGCAATGTAGATCGCAAACACCGCGTTTCCGCGAGAATGAGTCGAGGCGATAAGTCGCTCGAACAGGGCCGTCCCGAAGGGTACGTAGGCAAGGTACGCACCGAGCCCAACCAACACCATCCACCATAGTTCTCGCCCCCGAAACAGACCGGCGTCAAGCATGAGCGTGGCACCGCCCATCAGTATCAATCCGAACGTCATTACTGCATAAACGCCGATGAGTCCGTGACGATGATTCCGCGGGAGGTTCAATGCCGCAAGTGCCAGCATGACTCCTATGGCAACCGGAATCTCGGTTCGCGTGAAAACGGCCGGCGTATCGGCATAGCCCAATTCCTGGAAAATCTCAAACCCGTAGTTATCTCGAAAGTCCCGATATGCGGTCAAGAAGAAGTAGACCGTGAACAAAAGAAGTAAGCAAACCCAGAACTGTCCCACGAACCTCGTGCGATCCTCACCATTCATTCTTGGTCGTGTGGTTCGCGAATCCACATCGGCCACCGAGGGTTCGGGAACCTGATTCAGTAGCCACACGGATGCAAGATACAACGGCAGAAAACAGAATCCCGTAACCGCCGGCATCCAGACGTCCGACACTCCCGCGCTGATCCACATCCGACCAACATCTTTTACGACGCCACTGGATACTATGTACGAACAACTCAGTCCCGCCAGCACCATTTCCGAAAGTCTTCTTCCCTCCAAGTATCGGACAACCAGCCCCCAGATCATGCCCAACGAAAGACCGTTGAGCAAGATCGCCAGCACTTTCCAACTTGTGGGAACGACCGCGAAGAGAACCAGTGCCGCCTGTGCCCAGATGACGAGACCGATCAGGGCCCATGCACGATTGGCTCTGCCCAGCTCCGAGCAGACTTTCATGCCGATCACCTTGGACAGCGTGTAGCCGACAAGCTGGCTGATGACAAGCGCCGTTTTCAGATCCAGCCCAAGGAATGTGTCAAGATCGCCGTATGTCGCCGCGGCGAACGGCTTGCGAAACGCGTACATACAGAAGTAGGTCGAGAAGGACGCGACAATCGCGTAAGAGGCGAACAGCCAATCCGGTGCCGCAGCGAGCCATCGAGTCAAGAAGCTGTCTCGATTGGACATCGCTTGGGCGCTACTCTCTGTGGCAAGTTCCGAAGTGCGGGGGCTGAAGTGTGATGACCAGCCTATTTGCGGCCACAGACAAACGTCGATTGCCCAATTTCCAGCCGCTTTGTTTCGCGTTCGTCAAGATAGGCTTGCATCGTGCCCT
>JABMRP010001275.1 GCA_013202535.1 Planctomycetota bacterium | reverse complement strand
CTGTCGTCCGTTCTGACGATGGGCATCAGCCTCTCGGTCGTGCTGGGCGTGTTCTTCATCGTTGCCTGGCTGATGCGCCGCGTCGCTCCGGGAGCCTCCAGCGCGTTGCCCGGCGAAGTGGTCGAAGTGCTTGGACAGGCGCCTTTGGCCAGCCGTCAGCAGGTCCACCTGCTGCGTTGTGGGAAGAAGTTGCTGCTGGTCTCGATTTCCACCGCGGGCACGGAAACTTTGACCGAGATCACCGACCCGGAAGAGGTTGATCGCCTGGCCGGGCTCTGTCGGCAAACGCACGCGCAAAGCGCTACGGAGACGTTTCGCCATGTGTTTGGGCAGTTCACGGGAACCGCTTCCCGCGGGGAACTTGCCGATTCCGATGTTTCCGACGACGTCGATCCGCCGGCTCGCGACCTCCGCAGTTTCGATGACGCGGAAATCGGGATCGGGATTCTAAGGGGACATCATGCATAAGAGCGTGCCAAGGAAAACGCGGTCGAAGACTTCTCGCGGGCAAGCCGCCGTGGCACGGTGGCGCGGCAGTCCGTCGCGTCGCGGGTTGGCCTGGGGGGCGATTCTCCTGGCGGGGTTGGCCGTCTTGAGTCCCGCGGCGGCCCAGGATGTCCCGCCCGGGCCCCAATCGCTCAGTTACGAGTCGCCCAAATCCCAATCGCCCGAATCCCAATCGCCCAGCTACGAGTCGGCGGCCAACGAAGCGCTGACGATGGAAGTGCCCGAGGGTCTGGCCGGAGGGCTCGAGAAATGGACCAGTCCCGAGGGACTCAGTTCCACGCTGCAGGTGATGCTCCTGCTGACCGTGCTCAGCATGGCTCCGGCGGTGTTGTTGATGACCACTTGTTTCGTTCGCATTGTGGTGGTGCTGGCTCTTTTGCGTCAGGCGATCGGAACGCAGCAGTTGCCGCCCAGCCAGGTGATTACCTCGCTGTCGCTATTTCTGACGTTGCTGCTGATGACGCCCGTATGGAAGGACGTGTACGAGGGGGGAATCAAGCCGTACACCGAGGAGCAGATCTCGCTGGAGGAAGCCTGGACGCGCGGCGCCGAACCGATCCGCCGCTTCATGAGCCAGCAGATCGATCGGACCGGCAACCAGGACGACGTCTACCTGTTCCTCCGCTACCTCCCCGATCAACCCGAGCCGACGACCTACGACGATGTGCCGCTGCAGGCGCTTCTGCCGGCGTTCATGCTCAGCGAGTTGAAGACGGCCTTTCTGATCGGATTCCAGATTTACTTGCCGTTTCTGATACTCGACATGGTCATTGCCAGCGTGATGGTCTCGATGGGTATGTTGATGCTTCCGCCGGTCTTGATCTCCTTGCCGTTCAAACTCCTGCTGTTTGTCCTGGTCGACGGCTGGCATCTGGTCGTCGGCATGCTCATGGAAAGCTTCGCCCCGTATACGTGACCGTTATCGTAAATCGCCAATGACCAATGACCAATCGCTAATCGCTAATCGCCCACTCTTTCTTTCTAGGCCCTAGTCCCTAGTCCCTAGTCCCTACCCCCCTGCTTCCCATGGACTACGAAGTCGCCATCGATCTGGCCCGCGACGCGGTGAGGATCACGTTGATGATGGGTGCCCCGGTGCTGTTGGCCGGGATGGCCGTCGGATTGCTCGTCGGCCTGCTTCAGGCGGTCACGCAGGTGCAAGAGCAGACGGTCGCCTTCGTGCCGAAGATCGTGGCCATGATTGTGGTTTTCGGCCTCACGCTGCCGTGGTTGATGACCAACATGGTGGAGTACTCGACCGACCTGATCGGCGGGATCCCCGATCGGCTGACGCCGGAACACGCCGCGGAATTGAGAATCGACGACGAACCGTAACGGTCGCCCCATGGAATGGCTGAATCAACTCGATCCGACGCATTTCGTCGTTTTCACCCTGGTGCTCTGCCGGGTGAGCGGGTTGGTGATGGTTGCGCCGATCTACGGCACCAAGGAAATACCCGTACAGGTTCGGGCGCTGCTGGCCTTCTCGCTCGCTCTGCTGATCGTACCCGGCCAATGGAACGCGCCGGTGGCGTATCCCGGCAACACGATCAACTACCTGGTCTTCGTGGGCGGCGAGTTTCTGTTGGGACTGGTACTCGGGATGGGCGTGGTCATTTTGTTCTCCGGAATACGCCTGGCCGGCCTCCTCATGGGTCGCATCGGTGGGCTGATGCTGGCCGACGTCTTCGATCCGAACACCGAAACGAGCACGCCCCTGTTCGCGCAAATGCTGCGGATGCTCGCGCTGGCGATCTTCGTTTGCGTCGGCGGCCATCGCCTCGTGATGGCCGGGCTGCTGGATACCTTCGAAACCATTCCGCTGGGGAGCGGCAACATTCCCACGGCGGCGGTCTGCGACATGCTCGTGACCGTGTTGAGCCAGAGTTTCTCGTTGGGGATTCGCGCCGCGGCGCCGGTCGTGACGGCCTTGCTCTTGTCGACCCTGGTGATGGGGCTCATCAGCCGCACCATGCCCCAACTGAACATCATGGCCGTCGGTTTCGGCATGAATTCGATGATCACGCTCGGCACCCTGTTCTTCACCATCGGAGCCGCCGCCTGGATCTTCCAAGCCCAACTCACCGTCACCCTGGAAACCATCCTCGACGCCCTCCACGTCGGCGTCGTGCCACCAGTACCCTGATGAAATTATCCACGCCCGGGGGTTGCATCCCTCGGGTCTGGCGTGCCGAAGGAGAAGATTGCAAATTGGTCATTGGTTATTGCAAATTGCAAATGATGGAGGTTATGAGTCCGAATGAGTTGGCACGATGGCGTTGCGAAGCCGACCACTGTTGCTGGAGCGGCCCGACCCCCATTTTGCAATTTGCAAT
>JABMRP010001274.1 GCA_013202535.1 Planctomycetota bacterium | reverse complement strand
GGCATCTACGACCTGAACAGCCTCCACGTCTGGAACTACAACGAGGCGGGCGCCTTCACCAACCGCGGTGCCAATGACGTGACGATCTCGGTGGCCGGTTCCGCGGCCGGCTCCTTCACCTCGCTGGGCGCCTTCACTTTCGCCCGGGCGGACGGCACAACGACGTACGCCGGTGAATCGATCGATCTGAGCGCCTTTGCCGCCGCCGACAATGCCCGCTTGGTCCGCTTCGACATCGCGAGCAACCACGGCGGCGACGCCGACTTCGCCGGCCTCAGCGAGGTGCAGTTCCAAGGCGACTTCCTATCGGAGTTGCCGCCGCCATCGGGTTTGGTCGGCTACTGGAAGCTCGACGGCAACGGCGCCGCGGTGGCCGGCGGAACCGGAGCCCTGGTCAACGGCCCGCAGTCCACCACCGACCGCAACGGCGCCGATGGCGGCTCCCTGGCCTTCGACGGTGCCAGTCAGCAATACGTTTCGGTGCCCGGCGGGGGCGGACTCAACGGGGCGACCTCCGCAACGGTGAGCATGTGGGTGCAGTGGAACGGCACACAGGACGCCGGTTGGAGTAATCGCAACGGGGCCGTACTGGGCCGGCAGAACGACGGTCAGTGGTCGGACAACCTCTTGTCGCTCTTCAGCACGACCGATCCCAATACATCGAACATCAACTGGGAGTCGCAACGTGGGTTCGGCATGAACAGCGGCGTTCAGCCGCAAGACGGCGTCTGGCACCACGTGGCCGTGACGGTGAGCCCGACCGGCGAAACCTTCTACGTTGACGGTGTACCGGTGGCCAATCGGGGGCCGTTCGCCGGATTCCACGATCTGGCTTCCATTCCCCTGGCCATCGGCGCTTGGATCGGCGACGGCGGCTCGTATTCGACCGGCCGCATTGACGACGTGGCCGTGTGGAATCAGGTGCTCAGCGCCGGGCAGATCGCCAAGCTGGCCGCGCAGACGATGTCGCCGGGCGACGGCCTGATTCGGCCCGTCGGCGCCCAGGCGTCCAGCGAACTGCTCGGTGCGTATAAACGTCAAGTGAGCAACGTCACTGATCGGGCCGGCCATACGACGAACGATCCAGTCGGCTGGCCCGGCGACGTCGAGGGGATGTGGCTCTCGGCGGCCGGTGACACCACACCGACGGTCACCTTCGACCTGGGTGGCGTGCATGCCGTCGATTCGCTGGAACTGTACAACTACAACGAACTGAACATTACCAGTCGCGGCGTCGCGCAGGCGGAGATTCTCGTCTCCAACGACAACGTCACCTACAGTTCGCTGGGCACGTTCGACTTCGACCAGGCGACCGGCAACGGCGCCAACCCCGGCCAATTTGTATCGCTCGGCGGCGTACAAGCCCGCTACGTGCAGTTGGGCGTCGTGGCCAATTACGGCGATGCGGGCTACACGGGACTCAACGAGGTTGCCTTTATCGGCGAGGCGCTTCAGCCCATGCCCCTACAGGACGTATCGGTCACCGCTTCCAGCGCCCTGTTCGAGGGCGGATTTGATCGGCGCCCCGGGCATCTGGTCGACGCCGCGGGGCTGTTTGCCGACGGGCATTCAACCGGCGCGGAAGGCCTCAACTGGCTCAGCGAGGGCGTCGGCTTCGGGCAGCCGGGCGACGATTCCGATCCCGAGTTAGTCTTCGATCTGGGGTCCGTTTCCGGCGTTGTCTCGGCCCGCGTCTGGAACTACAACGAAGCCGGCTTTACCTATCGTGGGGTGCAAGACCTGGAAATCCTCGGGTCGGCCGACGGCGTGGACTTCGCCTCGCTGGGAACTTTCACGCTGGACGAAGCGCCGGGCGTCGACGGGGTCGACTATTCCGAGTCGCTGGCGATCAACGCCGCCGGCGTTCGCTTCCTCAAGTTCGACATCCTCTCCAATCTCAACGGATCGACCTATGATCCAGACAACCCAATAATCGGCGGCGACGCCGGTTTCGTCGGCCTCAGCGAGGTGCGGTTCTACGTCCCCGAGCCGGCTACCATCCTGCTCCTCGCGCTGGGAGCCGTGGCGCTGGTCCCACTTGCCCGAAGGCGCAGACGGTAGATCCGCCGCGGGCGTACCCCTCGTTACGACGCTTCCGCGTCGTAACGCACGATCGGACGCTTTGCGTCCCTTCCGGTCGCGGGCGACTTGACCTTACCCACATTGCGGATAAAGGGGTGATCATCGCTTGGCCGGGCTCGTAGAACGGAACTTGTTCCGTTTGAGACAATCGTCCTGCCGGCACATGATGCCGTGTTAGCCCTGCTGCGGGATGAGTCAGGAGTTGACCTCGTATCCCCCTGTATGTATGCTGTCCTCATTAGGTTCAATACGTGCCCTTGCGAGGACGTCATGATGAAATCCCCACTGCGCGGGAAGCTTCTGCCGCTTTGCCTTACCGTCATTCTCTCGCTGCCGCTTGCGGCCGGAGCGGAAGGCGACGCCCCCGAGAACCTCGCTCCCAAGGCGAAGGTCACCGCAAGCGACGAGTACGACGCCAACTATCTGGCCCGGTTCGCGGTCGACGGCAAAGTTCCCGGGCTGCTCTCCGGCATGGACCAGGGAGCCGCCTGGGTCGTGCGTGGCGGAGCGAGCAACTTCCAAGGTTCCTTCACCCTGGCCTGGGACAAGCCGGTCGAAGTGGCCGAGATTCTCTATTGCGGCCGCACGGCGATGATCGACGAGGAATGTTTCAAAGACTACGAAGTCTATCTCGACGATGCCCCAAAACCCGTCGCTCGGGGAACCTTCGAGATGAAACACGGCCCGCAGCGGATTCGCATCCCCAAGACGGCCGTCCGTAAGGTCACGCTGAAGTTTCTTTCGGCCCATACGTCGCGGTACAACCCGGGCGCGTCGGAAATCGCCGTTTTCTCGGCTCCCGTCAGCGATGAGTATCTGGTCGGCTTCGGCCTGCCGCCGGGAGAGCGAACGCCCGAGGCTCGCAAGCTGGCCGCGGATCTCTACTCGGGCGACCTGGGATTCCGCGATATCCTGGTCATCCACCGCACCCCCTTGCGCCTGTCGCACGTCTATACCTACCACGTCGAAGGTTACAACCCGGGCGGCGGGCTCTATGTTGTTACACCCGGGCCCGACGGCGGGAAGCTTCGCCGGTTGGTCGATTCGACCGATGGCGAGATTATCGATGCCGACCTGTCGTACGACGGCCGCGAGGTCGTCTTCTCCTGGAAACGCGGCGGGGTGGTCATGGCTCGGCCCAACCAACTGCTGGAAGACGTCGACCGCACCGTTGCGGAAGACAACTACCAGATCTACCGGATCAATCTCGACGGCACGGGTCTGGTGCAGTTGACCGACGGTGTGGAAAACAACCTCAACGCCTGCTGGCTGCCCGACGGGGGGATCGGCTTTATCTCGGATCGCAAGCCGGCGTATGCCTACTGTTTCGTTACCACCTCGCCCGTGCTCTACCGCATGGACCGCGACGGGGAGAACCAGAAACGTTTGTCGGCCAACTACCTGATGGACTTCACCCCCGCGGTACTCAACGACGGCCGGATCATCTTCACCCGCTGGGAGTATGTCGACCGGCCGGCGTGTCCAATCCAGAGCCTCTGGTCGATCAATCCTGACGGAACGGCACTGGCCGGCTATTACGGCAATCGGGTGTTGGCGCCGGGTACCTTCATGGACTCCCAGTCGATCCCCGATACGCAGAAGATCCTCTGTCTGGCAACGAACCACAACGGCGACTGCCGCGGCGGGATCTGCGTGATCGACCGGTCCAAGGGCGTCAATGCGCGCGAGGCCGTGCAAAACGTGACGCCCGAAGTGGATATCTACCGCGTCGGCGGCGTGTACGGCAATGGCCTGAACGGCCCATACGAAAAGCCGTTCCCCATCGACGACGGGCGGTATCTCGTTTCGCGAAGCGGCGCGCTTCAGCTTCGCGACTACGACGGCAACTACGTGACCGTGCTGGGCATGAAGGACGGGATGGGCTATTACAGCGCGCAACCCGTGCGTACCGTTGCGACGCCACCGGTCGTTTCGACCGTGCGGCTCGACGCATCGATCAAGCTGTCCGAAGACGGGAGCGTCTCCGGCTCCAAGGCCACCGTGGTTCTGCAAGACGTCTACCGCGGACTGGGGCCCCATGTCCGCCGCGGCGAAGTGAAGCAGATCTGCGTGGTGCAGGAAATCGAAAAGAGCACGTACACGCCGCTGATCCACGAAGTTCCCACGGGCAAGGGCTACGCGGCCAACACGGCGTTCGGCTATCAATTTCCGCTCGTCTCGTGCGGTGCGACCTATTCGCCGAAGAAAGTGTGGGGCACCGCCGACGTGGCCGAGGACGGTTCGGCCTGTTTCCATGTCCCCTCGGAAGTGCCCATCTATTTCATGGCCCTTGATGCCGAAGGCCGGGCGGTGCAGCGGATGCGAACCTTCACGCACATGATGCCCGGCGAGGTGCAAGGCTGCGTCGGGTGCCACGCCGACCGTAGCGAGCAGACTCCACACCCGATTGGTGATCTGGCCCTGATGCGCCGCCCGCAGGACCTGAGCCCGCCCGACTGGGGTGTGAAGGGGTTTCTCTATCCGGAGGTCGTGCAGCCGGTGCTCGACAAGTATTGCGTCGAATGCCACAACGCGCGGCGCCAAGACGGCGGCGTCGATCTCTCGGGCGACAAGACCGACTTCTTCAACGTCTCCTACGACGTGCTCGCCCGGATGGGGACGATGGGCGAAACCCGGCCGCAACAACACAACGCAAAGATCGACAGCGGCGAGGAGGGCAGCAGCCCCTACACGAGTTGGATCTGGACGATCAACGGCACGGAGCGGAATATCCTGCAGATCGAGCCGAAAACGTGGGGCTCGCCCGCCAGCAAACTGGCCGAGATCATCCGTAGCGGACACACGGCCAAGAACGGAAAGCCGCAGGTACACGTGGCCGAGGCGGATCGGCGACGGGTTTACCTTTGGATCGACCTGAACG
>JABMRP010000128.1 GCA_013202535.1 Planctomycetota bacterium | reverse complement strand
GCGCTCGCCGCTACTCCGAGCAGTGCAGCTACTTCGGCTCGGCGCCGGTATCGCTGGAGGATTACATCGCCAGCGTGACAGCCCAATCGCTGGCCGGACAACATCCCACGCCCGACGATCTGAAGCGCGCGTTTGCCGATCTGCTGATCAGCCCGGAAATGTTCGACCGCCTGGGACCGGCCATCAACTCCGGCCGCGGCCTGTTTCTCTTCGGCCCTCCCGGCAACGGCAAGACGAGCATCGCCGAGCGGGTGACGATTGCCTTCGGGCAACACATCTGGATTCCGCGCACCATCGGCGTCGACGGCGAGATCATCCGGCTTTTCGATCCCATCAACCACGAGGAAACTCCCCCGGCCGAGGACGACGGGTTGCTCGACCAGCGGAAGATCGACAAGCGGTGGGTCCGCATTCGCCGGCCCACGATCGTCGCCGGCGGCGAGCTGACGATGTCGTCGTTGGAAGTGACCATCGACCGGACGACCGGCATCAGCGAAGCGCCGCTACAGCTCAAGGCCAACTGCGGCACGTTTGTGATCGACGACTTCGGCCGGCAGCGGATGAGCGTCGACGATCTGCTCAACCGGTGGATCGTACCCCTGGAAAAGCGTTACGACTTCCTCAATCTGGCCAGCGGCAAGAAGATCAGCGTGCCTTTCGACGAACTGCTGATCTTCTCGACCAACCTCGAGCCCCGCGACCTGGTCGACGAGGCGTTTCTGCGGCGGATCCCCTACAAGATCGAGGCCGTCGATCCCACGGAAGAAGAGTTCCGCGAACTCTTCGTGATGATGTCCAAGCTGCTGGGCTTCGAACATCGCACCGAGCCGATCGACTACCTCATTGAAAACCACTATCGAGCGGTCAACCGTCCCTTCCGCTGCTGCCAGCCCCGCGACCTTCTGCTACAAATCCGCAACTACTGCGCCTACAAGAAGCTGCCGATGGAACTCACCAACGACTTCCTCGACTTCGCCGTGGAGAATTACTTCGCGGTGATGTAGATTTGTGGTTGCCCGCCCCTCACCGCTTCGGCGTTACCTCTTCCGCCCACTCCTTGTGCAGCGCGAGAAGCTCCGCGACAATCTCCGGCTGCTCTTTCAGATGGTTTTTCACCTCGGGCATCTCCTCGGCCAGATTGCCGAGAAACTTGGCCCCGTCGCGGCTGCCCAGCAATTTCCAATCGCCCCGGCGCACCGCCCAGGCGGCGTGCCATTGCCAGTGCATGACCTTGTGGTGCGTCGGCGCACGGGCCGAAGCGATGATCGGCAGCAGGCTGCGGCCGTCGAGCGTGACTTTCGGCAACGGCACGCCGCAGAGGTCCAATAGGGTCGGCATCCAATCGGCCGCGGTAATCGCCTGATCGCGGACCACACCTTGCGGCAGTCGGGCCGGATAGCTGATGATCGCCGGCACACGCAAGCCCCCTTCGTAAAACGTGCCCTTGTTGCCCCGCCACCGGCCAGTATTACCGCCGCCGCCATGGGCCCCATAATAATGACCCTTGGGCAGGCCGCTGGTGTGGTTGTCGGTGCGGATCGTGCTGTTTTCGGCCGAGTGGCCGTTATCGCTCATGAACACAACGATCGTCCGCTCGCGGAGCTTCAACTCATCGAGCTTGGCCAGCACCCGGCCCATCCGAGCGTCGGTCGTCGAGATCATCCGCGCGTACGACTGCCGCGGCATGGGCATCTCGCGATACCGCTGGAGAAACTTCTCGTCGGCCTGCTCCGGATAATGGGGCACGTTGAACGCCAGGTACATAAAGAACGGCCGCTGCCGATTCTCCTCGACGAACCGCAGCGCCCGGTCGGTAATCAGGTCGGGAAAATACTCGCCCTTACGAAAGACTTCCTTGGTGCCCTCGTAGAGATCATGAAAACCGTTGCCGTGAAGAAAATGGTGGTTGTAGTTATCGATAAACCCGCCTCGCAGCCCAAAAAACCGATCGAACCCCTGCTTCGTCGGCCCGTGCTCCAGATCGGCCCCCAAATGCCACTTCCCAAACAGTGCCGTCCGATACCCGGCCGCCCCCAGCGCCTCGGCGATGGTCACCTCCTCGGTGAACATATTCACTCCCTCGGGCCCCTTGGCATTCCCCTGCGTCCAGACATTCACATTCCCCCTCTGCGGATGCCGCCCGGTCATCAACAGCGCCCGAGCCGGACAGCAAACCGTATGCGCGTACGCCTGCGTAAACCGCACCCCCGTTTTCGCCAGCGCGTCCATCGCCGGCGTGTAGAGATCGGTCGAACCGTAGCAGTTCGCATCGAGCGTCCCCTGGTCGTCGGTGAACATGATGATGACGTTGGGGCGCGGGGTGGGTTCGGCGGCGGGGGAAATTGGGGCGGTTGTTAGGAACGTCACGGCAAAGGCCGCGATGAGAAACGGGCGCAGTGTATTGGGAATGTTGAGCTTGAGCATGGGGCTGGGTCTCCGTGGTTGGTTGTTTTTGTCCTGTTTCTGTGTTCTGATCGCGGGAACGCTCGGGCGTTGGCGTTTTGTGTCAACAAGGCTGGGAGATCTTTCCCAGCGGGAATCGAACAGATATTGCCCTGGCAAACCGTGCGGGTTTTGCTTGCGCCGTCCAACGCTGTAACGAATTGAAATAGGAAGGCCCGGAACTGGGAACAGCGGACAACACTGAACATGGCTATGATCCTTGCATCTCACTCGCTGCATCTAAAGAGTTGCCCTCTGTTTCCGATTCCTTTTCGTTGGCTATCTGGCTCGTGGAGTCCAGACGCCCTCCCGTCACTATCCAAACTGGATCGAATGCCGTTTTCCCTGATATGTGCTGTCGAATGTGCTCCTGAACCTCTTTCGCTCCGGCTGCCTCAAGATGCGCAACTCGCGCCCATCTATCGTATTCCTGTAGGTTCCCGGCGGACAGGAAGGCGTTTGCTGTATGTACAATCAAACCTAGCTCAAGCAATTTGGGAATCGTAACGCTGTGTTTCCTAAACCGTGTTTGGTTGAATTCTTCAAGCACGGCGGCGCACTCTTCAACTGGCCATGGCAGCGAGTCCTCTACAAGTAGCCGAACAATCAGTGTCTCCATCCGGCGCTCGTCCAGGATGTCCCGATGTCGCTCTATCACGTCTTGATAATGGCGACTCGGATTCTCGGGCAACGGCAGTGCACCAAAGAGAAAGTATAGCCCCACCATGGCAGGTTTGTATTCCTTCTTGGCGTGTGGCAACAACCGCTCGTATGCGAGCATTAGCTCACACAGGTTGCCAACCGGCTTCTCGTGCGTGAGCCAACCTTGGAACATCGATAGAAATCCTGACAGTCGACTGGCCGCACCTTCTGGCTGGACGCCGCTTGTATTGCCAATCCAGTATTGAGGAGCCATCTTGAGCGTGATGGTCCCTGGCACTTCGGCTCTCCAATCGTATGACTCCGTCTGCACGTATTCTCCGCGTTCGATGAACTGCCGAATCGCATGGTGTGCAATTCGTATGAGTCCACTGAACGTCAGATATGGTTCATTGTCCCAGGGAAACAGGTCCTCATCAGGCAGTTGTAGCATTCGGAGATAGTCTGGTAGCGGCTTGAGCATGTGAACATACGAAGACCGCAGATTGTATGAGTTCTTCAGGGCACGCCGCAGTTCAGACGGAGTAACAGCGCTTTGGCGCGATTCGGCCTCGTCGACATAGAATGTGTCATCAACATGATTGGCAATAAAGTCCACGAATCGCTTCTGAAGACGTAGACTGCCGGAGTTGAGAAGTGCCGACCGGATTTCGCAGGCTTTGGCGCTATCAATGTCCGCCAGCAGCGGGTCGAGTTTGCTCCGGACTTGATCGTCGTAGTCCTGCCAGGTGGGATCGAAAGCGTCGAAACGTTGGGACAATGACTCCAAGCAGTACACGACAAGGGAATAGGCCATATCGAGACTATGGCTAAGGATCAGCAACGCGTGCCGGAACGTCGCTAGTGCGGCAACGAGGCCAACATACTGGTCTCGCGGGAGGCCAATTATCTTCGAGACCAGGGAGGAGAACTGTGTGGCATCGTCCGGAGTCCCACGGTTGGCTGCATTGAAGAACCTGGGAACGATGCGCTGCGGAACAAAAGAATCCGCTGAGTCCCTTGCCTGCGAACGGCACGCGAACTCGACTTCCCACCGGTCAACTGCAAACAGACTCTTCAGGCCAAAGGTCGCGATGCACTGAAACTGGCGCAGAATCTCCGTGTCCCCAACTTTCACAAGGACGTCCTGCCTACCTTCCGCCTCCTTCTCGATTTGATTTAAGTACTCTATTACATAGGCAGACACGGCCGAACTGTAGGGACTAGTTGGTTCCAGCTTGGCGACGCATGTCTCTATTGGAGAAAACCACCAGTAGTTAGAGTACGTAATGCCCTTAGCAGGTGAAACATGCCGATCACCGTCGCCAAAGAATTTTCCGGAAATGATTTGAAGCATGACTCTGTGATCCGATTGCTGTTCAATTGAGAAAGACGTGACCGGCATCCCGTTTCAGGAAGTCTTGCCATCCATCAACGAGTTTCATTGGCGCGTCACGTGCCACGAACACTTACCAGCCAGTGCTGGGTGTTGCGTTTGGTTGTGGATTCAAGCCCTCCCTTGGTAAGCCGTGGATCATTGGCAAGGCTGCATTCTACTCGGCCCGACAAGCAAAGGCTACATCTCGCGGAGCGAGATGGCTACTATCCGGCCTACTTCGGCGCCGGCTTGGGCATCTTGGCTTTTGTCAGGGTCCGCCAGACGAACAGGCGGGCTTTCAATTCGGCCGCCTTCTTGGGCAGCTTCTTGGAAAGATCTTGCGTTTCCCCAATGTCGTTTTTCAGATTATACAACTCCACCGATCCATCATCGTAGTTCTCGATCAGCTTGTAGTCCCCCTGCCGAACCGCCCCGCCGAGGCGGTTGGCTTTGTGCCAGGCGTAGTTGGGGTAGTGGAAGAAGAGGGCGCGGGGTTCTAGGACGCCGCGGCCGGTGTACGCCAGTCGGAAGCCCGGATGACGGCTGCTTGATGAGCAAGGCGGCACGACTGAGACGAATGCGTGGGCTGTCAGCCACCTTGAATCCTGCGTTCTCGCTGAGCGAGAGCAGGCTCTTGAACTCTGCCGCACCGACGTGGCCAATTGGTTCTACGATCAGGAACCGACCCTGACTCCGTAGGCGACCGTGAATCTCAGCAAACAGCCGTCGAGGCTCGGGCACCTCATGGACCGAGTAGAAGGCGACTGCGAAGTCGACTGGCTCGTCGATGCTGATGGAATCCGTTTTGCACCGGTGGGTATCCGGCTCTGCTGCTTGGACCGGTCCCGGTCCAAGCAGCATCATGCCAAGCGTAGGGACCAGACCGAGCATGCCAGGGATGCAAAGCCGCAACATCATGGTTCTCCGAAGGTTAGGGCGACCTCGTTGGCCACCTATCGGCGTGGTTTTCGCGGCAGATCGATGCGGATCGCGGCGAGTTGGTGGTCATCTGGGTGGTCATTTGGCGGGATGTGGTCAATGGGGTGGGCTGGGCATTCTTCCGTCATCGTCTTCCGTGCGGCGGCATGCGATAGACAATCCGGCCCGCATAGACGATCTCCGCGGCAAACAGGGCGGTCGTGAACGGGGCTTCCAGCAGAGTCCCGATTGCGGCGTCCATGCCCCTTTGCTACGATTGATACGTCTGGAATGCCGCGGACGCAGGGCCGTGCCTGCGACGGATAGCCCTTGTCCGATTGGTCCCCGTTCGCTCACCCTTAGCCCCTTGCCCCTGCCATGAACCGACTTATTCTGCTTTCCGCCGTGTTGCTTTGCTCGAACATCAGCGCTGCCGGGGAAACTCTGCGGTTCGAGGCTGAAGACGTCACCGAACCGAAGGACGCCTGGCTCGTCGACAAGTATACCGACTCGAAGTGGAACCTTTGGTCGACCGACAAGGACGCCGACAAGAAGTGGTCGGGCGGTGTCGTGCTGCAATCGCCCCGGGTGATGCGGGACCGGAGTTCACCCGAGGACGGTGCCCCGCCGCTACACGCCCATGTCAAGGGCGTTACACCCGGCAAATACTACGTCGAGATCGGCGGCGTCGGCCGGCCGATGGGTATTTCACTCGACGGCAAGTCATGGAGGGAGATCACCAGCTCCAGCCGGCATCTCGGCCTGATCGAGATCGGCGCCGACGGTTTTGAAATATGGGTCGACGATCGTTTCGCGTCCGATACGAGCCCTGGTTCGTGTTATTTCGACTACCTCGAATTTGCACCGCTTCCCGATCCAAACCGCAAACCTAAAGT
>JABMRP010000127.1 GCA_013202535.1 Planctomycetota bacterium | reverse complement strand
ATGCCGCTATTGGCGGCGTCGGCGTATTGATGGGTCCAATCGGCGGCGCCGGGCAACGGGCCCTCGCGCACCAGCAGCACGGCCCCGTCGCCGGCGGATCTGACTTGGGCGCCCGCCAGCGAGGCTTCCTGCACCGTGGCGCGAAGTTTCTTCTCATCGGTCTTGAGATAGGCCACCCCACCGTAAGGACGCAGCCAGCGGAACACGTGCTGGGCGTACGCCGCGTCCTCCGTCACGGGCTCGACATGTTTTCCGCCAACCACGATCAGATCGGCCAGGTAAGGCGGCATGGCGAAAGTCGTGGCGTCAGCCGTGCAGGCGGCCACTCGCGTGCCGTACAGCCCGGCGGCGTCCATGCGGCGACGCAACGCATCGACCTTCTTCGCATCGGAGTCCACGACGATGACGTGCAACTTCGACGCCCGGACGATCGATTCGACCGTTTCGATGTCGTCCAACCCGAGCACCACGGCGTAGCCTTCGCGCACTCCGGTGGCTTCCAACACGGCAACGGCCTTGGGTTTCTCGGCAGCCGGTTTTTCGGCCCAAACCGTTTTCCGCGGACGGTCTCCCGGCGCGAAGCAGAGGAGCCGTCCTTCTCGGGTGACCACGAAGAGTTTGTCGTCGGCCGCCAGCATGGCCCAGGGCGTTCCCTCAAGGGCACCGCGCCAGACAATCTTCGCCGTATCGTTACGCTGATCGACCTCGATGGCGGTCACTTCCCCCTCGGCACCGGCGTAGAATCGAGAGCCGGCCTTCAGGAACAACCGGCCCGGCGATTCCGGCAGGGTCGCCTTCCAGAGCGGTCGCAGTCGCGCGCGACTGGCCTGTTTGGTTGGTTCACCCTCGCTTTCCAGGGTGACGGCGGAGATCTGCTTGCCCGCAAGCGTGTACAACGCCTCCCGGTCGTGAATCGAGGCTCCGGTCTCCGCCACCGTCTTGCCGTCGACGATCTGTCGCATCGAGCCGCTGAAGAAATACCACCCGTCGCGGGCAGTCACGTGATGGCTTCCGCCTCCCTTGCCGCCGAAGTTGAAGCCACGGAACTCGCCGGTTCGCCGATCGAAAGAGCCGGGTTCGGTGCGTCCGCCCGGCACGACGAGGCCGTGTTCGGTGGCCGCCAGGTGTCCGCGCGGCACGAGACTGGCAAACGCCGGGCTGCCGTGCGGTTGCACGGTGTACGTCGTGCCGTAGCCGCTGTTGGTCCACTGGGGCGTGCCCGTCTCGGCGTCGATGGCGTGGATAAAAATACCCATGAAGGGCCAAATCCCGGCGGTCAGGTAAACGGTTCCGTCGAGCAGGACGGGCCCGGTGCGTATCGGCCAGGTCGAAATGAGCCGCTCGTTGCCCAGCACGCGCCGATCGCTGGGGCCGGCGCGAAACTTCCAAAGCAGCGTCCCCCGTGCCGCGTCGACGCAGTAAAGGTGTCCGTCGTCGGAACCGAAGTAGACTTTGCCGCCATGAACGATCGGCGCGAAGCGCACGGGTCCCTCGGCGTAAAAGCTCCATCGCACCTCGCCCGTCTCCGTGTCGTGGGCCGTGACGCTGTCGCTGACCATCGAGGGCACGAACAGCAGTTTGCCGGCGGCCACGGGCGAGTAGGAGACGTCGAACCGAAGCCACGGTTGGCTTTCCGGCCAGGCGGGTCGCGGCGGGGGAAGATGACGCTCCCACCGCAAGGAGAGCCCGTCGGGCAGATCGTCCGGCGACGAGGCCCCGCGGCTTGCGTCGAAGCGATGCTGGGGCCAGTCACCGGCCCACGCCCGGGGCAAGCAGCCGAGCAACAGCATCACGGCCACGATCCACACGCGACAGGGCAGGGTTATGTTCATGGCGAGGGCTCGATTATTCCGTTGGTTTAACTTCTTGTTCGGTATCATCGTTTTTCGGTATCATCGTTTTTCGGTATCATCGTTTAACGCCCAGCCGAAGGCGCTGGCTTTCGCGCTGCAGCCGGCGCCTTCGGCTGGGCGTTAAACGAATCAGTCCTCCAGCACATGGACGTCTTCCGGCGCGATGGATACGTGGACACGATCTCCACAACGCAACGCCCGCCCATTGTACTCTCTCTTACCGAGCGAAACCAGCAGATCGAGATCCCCGCCGCAAGAGACCGTGACGCGGACCAGCGGTCCCAAATCGACGACTTCCGCAATGGCTCCGTTGAGCACGGTGGCGCCCTCGCGAGTTTCTTGCGGAACCCCGGCTGACAGAGCGATGTTTTCCGGACGAATAATGTAGTGCAAATCTTCCGGTATCGTACCGCCGGGGGGAGCGACGGCACGGAATTCGGCGCCGCCGGGTCCGACGATTCGCAGCCACCGGTCATCGCCGCCCGTGACTCGGCCGGAGAGTAAATTGCCGACTTGCACGAATCGGGCGACGAACCGGTTCCTCGGACGCTGGAGGATCTCGCCCGGCGTGCCTACTTGCAGCAATCGCCCCCGATCGATAATGCCTACTCGATCGGCCACGGTGAGCATCTCGGCGAAATTGTGGCAGACGTGGATGGTCGTGGTCTTGGTGTCGCGCTGGAGTTGGTGCAACTGCCGGCAGAGCGTGTCGCGGGTGTATTCGTCCAGTGCGCTGACCGGCTCGTCGAGCAAGAGGACGTCGGGCTCCACGGCCAACGCCCGGGCCAGCGCGACCCGTTGCTTCTCACCGCCGGAGAGTCGCCCCGGGAAGCGGTCGGCCAGATGCGTGACGCCCACCCGATCGGTCCAGTGGCGGGTTTGTTGCTGTCTTTCCTCGCCGGAGAGCCGGCGATGTTTCAGGCCGAAGGCGACGTTTCCGGCAACCGTCTCATGGGGAAAGAGGGCGTAGTCTTGGGGTAAATATCCGATCCGTCGCAATCGGGGTTCGAGTTCGGTTACGTCGGCGCCGGCGATGTGGATCCGCCCGCCGGCGATGCGGTTGAGTCCGCAGAGGCATTCGACCAGCAGCGTCTTTCCGGATCCCGAGGGTCCCAGCAACACGAAGTATTCGCCCGGCGCTACGTGCAGCGAGACGTCTTGCAGGGCGAAGGAGCCGACGGCGAATCGGAGTTGTTCGGTGCGAATCATGACGACTCCCTCAGCCCGATCATGCGGATGCCCACCAGGGCGACCGAGGCCAGCGCCAACATCAAGACGGCCACGGCCAGCGCCGCCTCGATCCGGCCGTTGGACAACTCAAGGTAGATCGTCGTGGGGAGAACTTCGGTCTTGAAGGGAGCCGTTCCGACAAAAATCATCACCGGACCGAAGATCCCAAACGCCCGGGTCCAGATCAGGATGCCCGCCACGATGATCCCCCGCCGGGCCATGGGCAGCGACACGCGGAAGAACGCGCCGGCTCGGGTGCAGCCAAGAGTCATGGCGACGTGTTCGACCCGGGGATCGATGCCGTCGAACGTAAGCTTGGCCGCGCGAATGCCGAACGACGCGGAGACCAACAACTGACACAACACGATCCCCTGGGGTTGAAAGACGAACCTCAATCCGGCCTCCTCGATCCACCGGCCCGGCCCCGTGGCAAAGAAGACCAACAGCGACAGGCCGACCACCATCGGCGGCAGGATGATCGGCAGATCGACGATCGAATCGACGATCGCGTGGCCGGGAAACCGAAACCGGCTCAAGGCGTAGCCCATGGGAACGGCAAACAGCAGGCCCAGCGTCACCGTCACCCCGCTGGTCCACAGCGAAAGCCACAGAGCGGCGCGGATCTCCGGCGAGTGAATCGCCTGATCGATCGCCTCGCCGGTCGTGTAACCGATATCGGCCGAAATCACGGCCACCCAAACCGCGACGAAAATGCCCACGAACGTCATCATCGACAGGACAAACAGCCGGCCGCGGAGCCCGCCCAGCGGAGTGGAAGCACGCGGTTCGGCGGAGAAAAGGTTCTTCACGGATGCGGGTCCAGCGGATGAATCGTTGGTGGGCGGAAAAAGGGGACAGGTACATTTTGTGCGAAGCACCCTCCGGGCCGTGCCGGCAAAATGTACCAGTCCCCTTTTTCCTCAATCGTCCAGGGAGGTAGTGAAATGATGCTTACGGAAAACTTCGGTTCCTCGCTCGGAGGTGACGAACTCGACGAATTGCTCGGCCAACTCGGGGTGTTTCGAGGACTTCAACACGGCAATCGGCACGGTCGAAATGATATTCTTCGCGCGGGGAATCTTCACGGTCACCGTCTTGTCGGAAAACCGCTGGGCCACGGCGTCCCATACGATGGCCGCATCCAAACTGCCCAACGCCACCTGATTGCCCAGGTCGTTGACCGTCAGGGCGAGGGTCACGACGTTGAGGTCGTCCTTGTCGATCCCGTTGGCCTCCAGCAGCTTGATCGTCTTGCGGCCCACGGCACACGCCTTGGGATCGCCCAGACCGATGTTCAACTCGGGGTTCTTCAGATCGTCCAGCGACTGGATGTCGTGTGGACATTCCTTGCTCACGAGGATCACCGGCACAAAATAGCAGACGTCCTTGGTCTTCTCCGCGGCGATCAGTCCCGCTTCTTCGGCTTGCTCGATGTAGTGGCGGTCGCCGGGCATGTAAAGATCGCCCTGGCCGGTGAGCTTGATACGCCCCAGCAGGACCTCGCTTCCGGCGTAGTCGACCTCGATGGTCACCCCATGTCTTTCGCCGAACTCTCGGGCCAACTCCTCGACCGGCGGCCGGATACCGGCGCCACAGTAGAGCCGTGGTGCATCGTTGCCGCCGCATCCCAGACACGCCAAGAACACACTCCCGGCCACGACCGTCGCGGCAAACCAGGGCGTCTTCACGCAATCACGCACGCCAGACAGCGATTCGCTCACGATGGGTCTTCCTCTTCTTCCTTCGCCGCGGTGATCTTGACGTAACCAAACTCCTTGAAGATTCTCTCGCCGTGTTGGTCGACGAACTTGAGAAACTTCTCGACCTGTTCGGGCCGGTCGGAGTAGGAGAGGCCCATGATCCCCACCGCGATTTCCTTGTCGTACTCGCGGGGAGCGGCAAGAATGTCGAGCTTGTCGAGCCGGTCGTGCGCCACGCCGTTCCAAATAATGCCCACGTCGGCGTGGCCAAGCTCGATTTGCAGGGCGACCTGCTGGTGCGAGCGGAAAAGCGCATCCACGTTCTCGAATACCTCGTCCTTGACCCCCTTCTTCTCCAACAGGGCGACGATCATTTCGCCACACGTCGAATGTTTCGGGTCGGGCAGCACCACGTGCAGGCCTTCTTGTGCCAGGTCCTCAATGCTATTGATCTTGATCTTCTTGGGGTTGCCCTTGGCCACGATGAACACGGGGTCCATGTAGCCGACATGCACGTAACGCGTCAGCGAATCGGCTTCCTTGGTATATTTCATAAACGGCGAGTGCGAGATGAAGATGTCGCCCTGGCTTTGTGTCTTGACGTGGGGGAGCAGTTCCTCGGAACCGCCGAAACTCATGGTGACCGTCTCGCCGGTCTCCTCCTCATACTGCCTGACCAACTCCTCCATGGGGGTGCGAAACGAGGTGCCGCAGAGGACGGTGAAATCGTCGCTCCCCCCACAGCCGACGGTCAGTGTCAGACCCAGGGCGATCGTAGCAACGGCCCCCCGATGGTGAACTTTTCTCTGCATTGGAGTGTCTCCTGATTTTCTTACGCGAGTCCGCATTGTCTATTGTACTGCGACGCAACCTTCCAGGATAACGAAGAAACCGGCCGGACGACACCGGCAGGGAGGGTGGCCCCCTATTAGGTGGTGTCTGTCGCGCATTGCCCTCCGGCCCTCCACGGAGTACCTTGGACGGAGAGAACTCAAGCCGTTGCCTTTCACCGATCGCTTTGCCACCCGCCTGTCGTATCTGTCTTCTTCGAGTCCCCCACCCATGACTCCCGACGCCAAAGACCGAAAGAACTTGCTGGCGGTCAATCTGAGCCTCGGGGCCAATCTGCTGCTGGCCGCGGCGAAGACGGTGGTGGGAATCGGGGGCCATAGTCCGGCTTTGCTGGCCGACGGGATCAACTCGGTTTCCGACGTGGCCTACCTGATCGTCGTGCGGATATTCATGGGGATGGCCGGCAAACCCCCCGATCGAGAACATCCCTACGGACATCGCCAACTGGAGAGTATTTCCGCGCTGGTGGTCGGCGCGTTCGTGGTGGCCACGGCCATTGCCATCTTCTGGAACGCCGTCGACAACGTCTATAATCTGCTGATTGGCCAGACCCAGCATGAAGGAGCGGCGGAAATCGCGCTGTGGGTGGCCGTCGCCACACTGCTGGCCAAGCTGGGCCTCACCTTCTACACCACGCGGGTCGGCCAGCAGACCGGCAGCATCGCCGTGTTGGCCGTGGCCCGCGACCATCGCAACGACATCTTTTCCATTGTCGCGGCCGGAACGGGTATCCTGCTGAGCCGAACCGGGCTGATATGGCTCGACCCGCTGGCCGCCGCGTTGGTCGCGCTGGTGATCCTCAAGACGGGGATCGAAATCCTCCGCGACTCGTCGAGCGAGTTGATGAACATCTCGCCCGAGCAACCTCTGGCCGATCGGATCCGGGAGTTGGTCCGAAGCGTCGAGAAAGTCGACCAGGTCGAAGAGATCCGAGCCCACCGGTTCGGGCAGTACCTACTGGTCAACGTCACCATCGGCATCGACGGGTCACTGACGGTGGCCGCCGGCGACGAGGTGGCCACCCGTGTCGAGCGGGCCCTTCGCGAGAATATCGAGTACCTGCGGCACGTCTCGGTACACTATCACCCCAGCCAGCAGCAGCGGCACCCCAGCCAGCAGCAGCGGCATCCCGGCGAGCCGGACCGGAACGATCCGAACCGTCGTTAGATCCGGTATCTTCCTCGCCGGTTGCCTCCCCCACGAGACGACCTCTCGGGCATTTCCGACCTATGCTTTTGTAAGCAGTTGACCATTGAGCCGCATCTCTCATGTGTTGAGAAAAGCAGGCGGAACGGTCAAGCGTCGCCCCACATCCTTCCGGCGGTAAAAGCTCCATGCGCGGCAAAAAGGTCCTCATCCTCGGAAGCGATCCCGCGATCGGCGAAGAATTTCGCCGGATCGTGCGCGCCGGCGGCATGGACACACCGCCGCGAGGCGGCATGGACTCCGCCGGACCGCCCCTGTTCGAGGGCATCGAACTGGAGTCGGTTGACGACCCGGCTACCGCATGCCGACGAATTCAGCGGGCCGCCGAGAACAGCCGGCCGTACTTGCTGGCCCTGATCGACTTGGATTACCCGCACCAGTCGCCGGAGATCGAAGAAGATGCCGAGGAAATCGTTCAGCGGGTGCTGAAGTCCGACGGGGCGATCGCCGTTTTCTGTTGTACGTCGTCTCCCGACGTGTCATCGGCCGACATCGCCGTGGCCGGCGATTCCCCGCGCCGGGTGTTGCTCTCTCGGCCGTTGGACGAGCAACAGGTTCGCCCGATGGTGGTCTGGCTGGTCGAACGGCATCTGGTACGCGCCGAACTCGAGAGACACGCCCGCCAATTGGAATCGGCGCGGCGGGAGATCGAGCGGATGCGCAAGGAAGTCGAGGCGGCGGAGCGGGGGAAATGTGAACTGACCGCCAACCTGAGTCACGAAATCCGCACCCCATTGCACGCCATTCTGGGATTCTCCCGGCTGTTGCTCAAGGAGCCGCTGGACGACAGCGGCCGCGACAAGGCTCGGATGATTCACGACGCCGGCGAGTCGCTCCTGGGGATCATCAACAACGTGCTGAGCTTCTCGGAACTCTCGACCGGCAAAAGCGAACTGGAAGAGGCCGATTTCGTTCTCGACGAAGTGTTGGGGGAAGCGCTGGATGCCACCCGGCGGATCGCTTGCGACAAGGGGCTGGCCGTGCGGTGCCGTATCGAGGAAAGCACCCCGCGCTACCTCCGCGGCGACCGAAGGCGATTTGCCGAGATCTTGGTCAACCTGCTGAGCAATGCCCTGAAGTTTACCGAGCGGGGCATGATCCATCTGCAGACAACCTTCGACGAACGGACCGACGACTCGGTCACGTTGCGGCTGGCGGTGACGGATACGGGAGTCGGCATTCCGGCCGATCGGCAGGCAATCATCTTCGAGAGTTTCGCCCAGGGCGACGGATCGACGACCCGGCAACACGGCGGCGTCGGCCTGGGGTTGACCGTCTGCAAACGGATGGTCGACATGATGGGCGGCCAAATCGGGTTCCGAAGCGACGTCGGCCAGGGGAGCAGTTTCTGGTTGACCTTGCCGTTCGGCGTCCGGCCGGACACACCGTCCAAGGAGAGTCCCTCGACGCAAGAGTCCGCCGGCTGTGTCTTGACCGATCACACCGGGTGGGAACCGGCCAACGGCTCGGTGCGCTCACAATCCAAAGCATACCGGGTGCTGGTCGCCGAAGACGATCGATTGAACCGGACGCTGATCGAGCTGTTGCTGGGGCGCGCCGGATGCATCCTGGATCTGGCCGGCAACGGCCGTGAAGCGATCGCGGCCCTGCAGAAGGACCACTACGACCTCCTGTTGACCGATATCGACATGCCCGAAATGAACGGGCTGGAGGTGATCCAGCGGATGCGGCGGTTGGAGGCCGTCACCGGAGGTCACCTGCCGATGATCGCCCTGACGGCCCACGCCCGGACCGAAGACCGCCGGCAATGTCGTCAGGCCGGGGCCGATGAGTTCGTCGCCAAACCGTTCACCCACGAAAGTCTCTTCGAGGCCATCTTGCGACAGATTCCCGGTTTCCTCGAAGGACCGTCGCCAGAGTCGGGCGACGGGGCCGCGGTTGCGACGACCGCCGGCGCCGACACGCTCGCCAATTCCGTGGACGAACTCCGCCGGGCAATCGATCGGAAAGACTTTCGCGCCGTGGAGAATCTGGCCCACGCCTTGAGGCAACGGGCCACCGAAGAAGGGGCGAAAACGATTGCCGACCATGCGTTGCGGGTCGAGTTGGGAGCGCGTGCCGCGGATCCGGATCGGATGGCGGCGGCTTTGAAACAACTCCAGAAAGCACTCCAGGAGCGGCCCATTCCCGCGCCCAAGTGTAAGACCGCACGCTCAGTAACCTAGCGAAATTCACGTAACCCATCCGGAATACCGAACGGAAGACCCAACGAGAGGACCTATCCGATGGCAAGATTCCTAATCGTCGACGACGAACCAACCTCTCGGGCGCTGATCGGTGCCTTTCTCTCGCCGCACGGACATTGCGACGAAGTCTACGACGGAAACGAGGCGATCGGCGCGTTCCGCGTTGCCTGGAACAACGACAATCCGTACGACCTGATCTGCCTGGACATCATGATGCCCGGTTGCGACGGCCACGAGGTACTCAACCGGATGCGACAGATCGAACACGACCGGGGGATCCTCGGCAACGACGGCGTCAAGGTCATCGTGACCACCGCGCTGGAGGATACGGAGCACTGCATCCAAGCGTTTCGCGAAGGATGCGAGAGCTACGTCACCAAGCCGATTCGAGAAGAGCAACTGCTCGATCAGGTGGAATCGCTCCTGGGAAAACTGCCCCATCGTTCACCCTCGCGGCGGGAAGAGCGAGACGGCGAGCGGACGGCGGACCGCCCGGCCGTGCCGCGACCCGAGCAGTTGCCCCTGGCCAAGTACCTGATTACCGACGACGACCGCGTCTGTCGCGAACTGCTGGGCGACATGCTCTCCCCCTTCGGCCGGTGCGACTTCGCCTACGACGGCTCCGAAGCGGTCGACGCGGTTCGGGTGGCCATCGAAGACGGCGCTCCCTACGATCTGATTTGTCTCGACATCATGATGCCCGGCGTCGACGGGCACCAGGCGCTGGAAACCATCCGCCGGTTCGAGGCCGAGCGAGGGATCCGCGGCAGCGACGGCGTGAAGGTGATCATGACCACCGCCCTGCGCGACGCGAAGCACTGCATGGCCGCGTTTCGCGAAGGATGCGAGAGCTACGTCACCAAGCCCATCAGCCAGCAACATCTTTTCGACAGCATGGCCCAACTCGGTCTGCTGACGTCTGAGGAAGTCACCGCCGCCAGGGGATAGCGGCCCGAGGCACCCTTCCTTAGAGGGATGTGGAACGCGAGCCCAGCGTGTTTTCCCCCTCATCGTCGCAATTTATGTAATCCCACCCCCCCCAACAGCCGATTCTGTGTGACAACGGGAACGGCTTGGCGCGTGTCGTCAGCCATGGGGACGATCCTTCCGTTGGCCGGCGGTTTGTCTGCGGGAACTCGAAAACAGGAGTGGATGTCGTGGGCAGATCCGTAGCGATCTTGGTTTCGGTGGGGTTGCTTCTGGCCAGCAGCAGCGGGTGCCTGCTCAACCGCACGAATCGCAAAGTAGTCCGGCAGGACGAAGCGCGGCAAGGCGTGCAGTTCGAGTCGAACCTTGCCCAGAGCGCGTTCACGCAGGCGGCCACCGACGAGTCGAAGCGGGAGGCCGAGGGTGATTCCAGCGGCATTTACATCCCGTTTCTTCTCGCCTGGGGTGACGAAACGGTCCTTTCCCCCGCGGCCTACTACAACGACCAGATCATGCTCTGCGACGCCAACGGCGACGGGCTGATCACCGAAGCCGAGGCCTGGGCCTATAACCCCGACTACATGACGAGTCGCCAGGAGTCAACGACTCCCACGTCGTCGAGCATCCAGTTCGTCGATCCATCCAACGCGCGGTCCTCTCTCGCGCTGGGAGAAGGTTAGAGCGAGCGTGTCGGGAGACATGCCCTGAGCGCGCCCTCACCCTCGGCCCCTCTCTCAAGAGGAAAGGCCCCTCTCCAAATTCCGGGATGCCGCCACGGGTCCCGCCATGACACAGGCGCAAAGTACCGGTGCCTCTCCTCTGCTCATGTCAATGCCCTCGGGTCAGAGAAGAGGCACCGGTACT
>JABMRP010001273.1 GCA_013202535.1 Planctomycetota bacterium | reverse complement strand
CACCGTCGGCAAACGCTTCCACTGCTTCAAGGCCAACTCTCGACGGAGCCAGTCCCCATTTTCGGACTCCCCATTAGACACCCAACTCACAAAGACTGCAAATACTCGACCAGCGCATCGATCTCGCCGCCGGACAGCCGCGACGTGTGGCCGTGACGGTCACCCCGGTTCATTTTTGTGATCACCTCGCGGAGCGTGGCGGCCTGACCGTGGTGCAAATACGGAGCGGTCCGCCAGAGTTCGATCAGGGTCGGCGTATCGAAGGGGCCCGCCTCGTCCGACTCGGCTTGTGTGCCCACGTCGTGCATCTTCAGATCGGTATACAAGGGCGCCGGATGGCAGCGCGCACAGCCGACGCGCGGACTCTCGAATATCGCTTGGCCGCGACGCGCCTTCTCGGAAAGACGCCCGCCGACCAACCGCGGACTCGCCTCGGGCACCAGCGAACTCAAATAGGCCTCCACGGCCCGAAACTCTTCCGGCTGGGGCTCCTGGAACAGAAGAAACTTGAACCCCGCGGCGGCCGCTCCCGGCATATTGGTCCGCACGCCGCGGGACATCATGGGCGGTGTTTGGTGCGCCCATAACATCGAACGCGTGTTTTTCGGATTGCCGATGCCGTCGTTCATCAGATCCCAGTTGAGCCCGTCGGCGCGGCCGTCCGGATGACACGTAGCGCAACTGAGCCAGTGCTCGAAACAGTACGTGGCGTCGTGGAAGATCATCTCACCCCGTCGCACCGCGTCGGCGACCGGCTGTGGCGCGATCGGCACGCCGCGGAGTATCTTCATGGTGACCGTGTCGACCAATACGACCGTGCCCGAGTAGTACATGGCCACGGCCAGGAGTCGTCCGTCGGGCGAAATGGCCAGCCCTCTGGGGCCGTTGCCCGGCAGATCAACACGGTAGAACACCTTGGGCAGATAATGCCCGTGGCCGTATTCGGCCGGCAGAACGCTGACGACCAGTTCCACGCTGTTGGGATCCTTGATGCCCAGTTGCCAGGTGGCGCTATACTGCATCGACCCTCGCGCCGTGTTCAGTTCCGGTTCGCCTTGGGCCGGTTGCTTCTCCTTGGGTTCGACGACGGTCTTTTCCTCGCCCAACAGTTTGTGAAGTTGAACGAGATCGACCTTGCCGATCTGATGAACACCGGAAAGCGTGACCCACAATGCACGGTCGTCGGGCGAAACGACGGCCCCGAAGGGATTCGCCGCGCCCTGGTTATAGCGGTCCAACAAGATCGTGGCGTACCGTCGCCGCTTGCGTAAGTCGACAACGGTCATCGCGTTGGCGTTGATCCAGCCGAATTCGATCTGTTCGGTCGGCAACATGGCCCGGGCCAAATTGTGGACGACGTACGCCCAGCGACCGTCGGGCCCGATGGCGACTCCGTGGACATTCGTGCTGTTGGGCGGCAGACCGACGTGGATCGGCGGATCGTCCGAATCGAGATCCACCAGCGTGACACTGGCGCTGGCGGTCGGCTTTGAAGCGTCGCCCACCGGCAAGCGATTGCCGACGACCGCCGTGCTTTCGTCGGGCGTGACCGCCAGCATATAGGGTACGGGCCCGGCGGCTTTTCGCCTGGGTGGCGATTGACCGGTCAGGTCCACAATCGTGATCGAACCATCGGCCGAGTTTGCCACAACCAACCGCTGCTTCTTTGCCGCCCAAGCCAGCCCGACGGGTCGCGGACCAACTGGGTGGCGCCGGAGTTTCGCTGGTCCGGCAGCGCGTTTGGAAGTGTTGCCGCGCTCCCCACCCAACGGACAGGCAACAACTTCTCCGCCGGTCGTATCGGCCACGTACACGGACCGGCCGTCACGGGACCAGACGGCGCCGGCCGGGCGACCGCCAATTTCGACGGTTCGAACGACGCGTCCGGTCGCCACGTCCATCACCACCAGCGAACCGGCCGTGGCGTCCGTTACCGCCAGATGCCGCCCGTCCGGCGAAAACTCCGGGTGAAGCGGCGAATGGTAGACGGGTCGTGAAACCCGTGGCCCGGCGGCGAACATCGTCGCGCAGCAGCACCAGACAACGATCATCACCAGGTTTTGCAGCCAGCGGTTCACACTTGGGCCCTTTGATGTCCTGTAAACGTACGCATCCGAGCTCGGAATAGTCCCCATCATAGCATTCGTCCCGCGTCCGTATCCAGCGAGGGGAGGATTCTTCGGAAAATCTCGGGGGAACGGGCCGAATCAGCGGGCTCGGCTCGATAAGGTATCCGATTTGCGATATAATGTAGCCTGCCCGGTCGGAATGAACGGTCGGCCGATTTGAGAATCCCACCGATTGACACACTGCCCGTATCGCATGATTGCGAGCATCTTCCAACGAGGAGCCCCTCAATGAACCAAGCGACATCCTCCCTTACGCGTCGTTCTTTCCTGAAACGGTCCGGCGCGCTGGCTTCGGTGGCACTTGCCGCTCCGACGATCGTTCCGTCGCATGTCCTGGGAGCGGACCCGCCGAGCGAAACGGTGACCATGGGGATGATCGGCACGGGGCGCCAATGTTACCTCCGGAATATCCCCCTTTTCCAACGCCAGCCCGATTGCCGCATCGTGGCCGTGTGCGATCCCGATTCCTGGCGAATGGGGCAAGCGAAGAAACGGGTCGACGATTACAATCGCACGAAACACGGCATGACCGACGGTTGCGCTGCGTTTGCCGACTATCAGGATCTGCTTGCCCGTGACGATATCGACGCGGTGATGATTTCGACGCCCGACCACTGGCACGGGAAGATGGGCGTCGATGCGATGCAAGCCGGCAAGGACGTAGCGCTGGAGAAGCCGGTGATTCGCACGATCCGCGAGGGACAGCAACTGCGCGACGCCTCGAAGAAACACGCTCGCATCTTCCGCGTCGACAGCGAATTCCGCGTCGGCGCGCCGGCCCGTCGCGCGTATAGTATCGTGCAGAGCGGTGCGTTGGGGAAGATTCACAAGGTTTACGCGTGCGTTCCCGAGTCGGACGTTCCGCTGGCCCCGCAGCCCGACATGCCGGTGCCCGAGGAGTTGGACTACAAGCGATGGCAGGGCGCCGACGACACGCAAGCCCCGCCGATTCCGTACACGCTCCACGGCGTTCACCCGCGTCATGGCTTGGGGCGACCGGGGTGGATGCGGAAGTTGAACTACTGCGACGGCATGATCACCAACTGGGGAACCCATCTGCTCAACGGCTCGCTCTGGTGCATGGGGCTCGATCGCCAATGGCCGGTCGAGATCTCCGGCACGGGCGTCTATCCGGCGGCCGAGAGCTTCTGGAACGTGCTGCTGAAATTCGCCGTCACGTACAAATACGCCAATGGCGTCGAGTTGATCTACCGGACCGAGAAGCCCTACATGCGATTCGAGGGCGACAAGGGCTGGATCGACGCCGGATTTGGCCACTTCAAGGCCAGTGACGATGCACTGCTGAAAGCAAAGCACCCGTTGGTCGACAGCCCCGAACCGCGCCAAACGAGCGAGAAACGCGACTTCCTCGACAGCGTGAAGTCGCGCAAACCGACCTGGGAGCCGGCCGAAGTCGGACACGTCGTCACCTCGACCTGTCTGCTGGGCCATCTGGCCGTCGATGCCGCGGTGCCACTGAAATTTGACGGCACGAAGGAACAGTTTGTCGACAACGATCGGGCCAACGCCATGCTGGACCGTCCGATCGTCACGCCGAACGCCGATTTGCAGGCGAAGCCGTAAGGATCATTCTTCAAGAGTATCACGAGAGCATGTACAAGGAGCAATGCTGATGGCCAATTATTCACGACGTCGTTTTCTCGAAGACTCGATGCTGGCGGCTGCCGCCGCGGCGACCGCTCCGGCATGTCTGGCGCTGGGCGAGGACTCGACTCAAAGCAAGAGTGCCAACGAGAAACTCAGCGCGGCGGTGATCGGCGTGCGCGGCCGGGGCGGAAGCCACCTCAGCGCGTTTGCCGACCGCAGCGATACCGAAGTAACGTACGTCTGCGACGCCGATGAAAAAGTAGGGCAAAGCCGGGCCGAGCAGATCGGCGACCGCCAGGGCCGCAAACCCAAGTACGTTCGCGACATGCGCGAGATTTTCGACGACAAGTCGGTCGATATCGTCAGCACGGCCACGCCCAACCATTGGCACGCCCTGGTTTCGATCTGGGCGATGCAGGCCGGCAAGGACGTCTACGTCGAGAAGCCGGTCAGCCACAACGTGAGCGAAGGCCGGCGGATGGTCGAGGCCGCGCGAAAGTACAAGCGGATCTGCCAGACCGGCACGCAATGCCGTTCGATGGGCGGTTCGATCCAGGCGATCGACCACGTGCGATCCGGCGGCATCGGCGAAGTGAAGCTGGCCCGGGGCCTGTGCTACAAACGCCGCAAGTCGATCGGCGAGTTGGGCAAATACGACCCGCCGGCGGAAGTCGATTACAACTTGTGGAGCGGTCCGGCGCCGCTGGTGCCGCTCACCCGACCGCAATTTCATTACGACTGGCACTGGCAGCGGCTCTACGGCAACGGCGACCTGGGCAACCAGGGCCCGCACCAGATGGATCTGGCCCGATGGGGATTGGGTGTCAATCAGCTCTGCGATTCGGTGATCGCTTACGGCGGACGCTTGGGCTACGAAGACGCCGGCGACACGGGCAACACCGAGACGGCGATCTTTGAGTTTGGCGACAAGACGCTCGTCTTCGAGGTTCGCGGCCTGGAGACCGGCGGCCTGCGCGGGGCGAAAATCGGCGTGATCTTCCAAGGCAGCAAGGGCTACGTCGTATTGACCAGCTACACCTCGGGCGCGGCGTTCGACCCCGATGGCAAGATGGTGAAGAAGTTCAGCGGCGGCGGCGACCACTTCGACAACTTCGTCAAGGCCGTTCGCAGCCGGAAGAGCGAGGACCTGGCCGCCGATATTCTCCAGGGGCACCTGTCCTGCGCGTTGAGCCACCTGGGCAACGTTTCGTACTACATGGGCAAGGAGGCGTCGGCGGCCGACCTCCGCCGGGCGCTCGACGGTCTGAAGACCAACGAGGATACCGACGACGCGCTGGATCGGGTCACGGCCCATCTGACCGACAACAAGGTCGACCTGAAGAAAACGCCCCTGAGCCTCGGCCCTTTCCTGAAACTTGACCCGAAGAGCGAGCAGTTCATCGGCAACGCCGAAGCCGACGCGTTGCTGACCCGCAAGTATCGGGCGCCGTTCGTCGTCCCGGCGGCGGGGGAAGTTTAGGATCTTGGGTGCCATGGGCGGCTTGCCGCCCTTGCCGGATTGCGGGAAAACAAGGGGTCCATCTCTCATTTCCGGGATGACCGTGTGGCCGGAAGTACGGGTTCCTCTTCTCTGATCCGAGGGCATTGGTACGAACAGAGAAGGAACCCGTACTCTGCCCCTGTGTCATGTTGGAGCCCGCAGAGGCGTCCCGGAGTTCGGAGATGAGCGAAACAAGGGCGGGCAAGCCGCCCATGGCACCCGTTTCCACGTATCCCCACTTTTTCAGCGGTCCGCTATCTACCCAACGGCATTAACCGGATGTTGCGGAATTCGATCGCCGCGCCCTCGCTTTGCAGGCCGATATGGCCGGATACCGCATCCACCGCCACGGCTTCGTTCTGGAGCACGCCGTTGACTTTCACCGAGAGCTTGTCCCGGTTGAGCACGATCGCGAATTGGTTCCACTCACCCGGCGGCTTTTCGCTGGAGGGGTTCAGCTTGCGCAAGTGTGACGAGCCGGCGCGGCCCGCCGCGGCTTGCAGCGGAAAGCCGTCGATGCCGTAAAGGTCGCCCGCGTTTTGCGTATGCATCTGGGCTTCCACGCAACGGGGCCAAAGTTTGTCGGGGCCGCCGATACGCATCAATACGCCGCTATCGCCCGGATTGGAATCGGCCGGCCATCGCCATTCGAGCTGGAGCAGATAGTTGGTGTATTTCGCGCGGGTTCGCAGGTATCCGCGAGTCCCACCGTTGCAGCGGAGCACGCCGTCACGAATGCTCCAGGTGTCTTGCAGCGGGGCGCCGGGCGTCGTGGTATAAAACATCCATGCGTCGAGACGGCCGCCGGCCAGCAGCGAGACTTCGATCGGACGGGCGCCGTCGTTGGCCGGCGCGAGGGTTGCCGCTCCCAGAACGATGGGGGCAACGACCAGTATGCAGAGGCGGTGTGTGACCGATTTCATGGCGATTGTTACGGCCTTACGGAAGGGGTACGAGTTTGACCGTGCGGAAATGGATTTCGTTGCCTTCGGAAGTCAACAAGATCGGCCCGGCGGCGACGTCGCATCCGGTGGCTTCGTTGACGATCTGGCCGTTGATCTTCAGCGTGACCGTCTCGCCGCGGACGGCGATTTCGTAGTCGTTCCACTGGCCTTGCGGTTTCTCCGCGTTGGCCGTTTTCTTCAAGTTGGTCAGCCCGCCGAGTTGGGGATGTTCGAGTCGCTTGATGCGATCGGCCGGACCATCCAGGGCAAAACCGGCAAGTCCCCAGAAGTCGCCGGCGTCGGGCGCGTTGATCTGGGCTTCGAGGCTCTTGGGCCAGACCCCATGCTCTCCGGTCATGCGAACCAGCACGCCGCCCTTGCCCGGCGGTTTGCCCTGTGGCCAGCGCCACTGGAGGCGGAGCACGAAATTCGTGTACTTTTTCTGCGTGTAGAGGTAGCCCAGTGGTGTTCCCTTGCAGACCAGCACGCCGTCGTCGAGCTGCCAAACGTCGCCGAGCCCCGTGTCCGGATCGGCGGAGAACGCTTTCCACGCACCGAGCTTGCTCCCATCGGGCGCGGGAGCCAAGAGGTCGATCTCCTCGGCCAACGACGGCGCCGCCACGGCGGCAAGGAGCGAAAAAATCAGCAATATCCGCGGGAAATGTCGCATGGGGTAACCTCCGGTGGTGCCGTGCTGGGGGTGATGGACGGCGGCTTGAAGGACCGGTCCGGCAACTTCCGAATGTAAACCGTCCGACGCCGGTGTGCAACCGATGAGGGCTCGATAGTCTCCCCGAAGTGGCGTTGTCCAAGTACAATGAACCGCATGATCGAGCCCGATTTCCAGATCCTCTATGAACAAGGCCCTTGCTTGGCGGTCTGTAAACCCCCCGGCCTGTTGACGCAGGCGCCGCCGGGGATCGACAGCATCGAATGGCGTATCAAGGCCTTTCTCAAGCGTCGCGACCACAAGCCGGGCAACGTCTATCTGGGAGTGCCGCACAGGCTCGATCGACCGGCCTCGGGCGTCATGGTCATGGCCAAGCACGTTCGGGCGGCGCGGCGGTTGTCCGAGCAGTTCGAGGCTCGCACCATCGAGAAACGCTATTGGGCCTGTGTCGAGGGGACCGTGGAGCCGGCCGAGGGGACCTGGGTGGATTACGTTCGCAAGATTCCCGGCGAAGCGCGGGCGGCCATCGTTCCGGCAGACCATCCCGAGGCCCGTGAGGCCGTTTTGCACTTCCGCACGCGGGAGTCGGGCCCCTGGGGCACTTGGCTGGAAATCGAACTCCAGACAGGGCGAACCCATCAGATTCGCATCCAGGCCGCCTCGCGCGGGTTTCCCGTGCTCGGCGACGAGCAATACGGTTCGACCGTCGAATTCGGCACGCCGCACGCCGACCGGCGTCTTCGAGCGATCGCGCTGCATGCGCGAAGCCTGACCTTCGCCCACCCGATGACTCGGGAAACCGTCTCGCTGACCGCGCCGGTGTCGGAAGATTGGACGGCCCTGGGATTGACCGACGCCGATTGATGCAACACCCGAGTCTACTCGGCCAGAGTGTCCAACTCGGGTGCCTCGACGCGGAGGTAGTCTTCGTAGCGCATGCTGATCGAGATACCGTGGTCGCCGGCGTTGAAGTTGATCGTTTCGTTCTCCGCCAGCCGGGTGTCGCAGAGCGTGGGCAGATCGAAGAGGCTGCCGAAAGGCGGAATCGACCCGGGCGCCAGGCCGGTGATCTGCTCGACCTCCTCCCGGTTGGCAAATCGCAACTTGCGCCAGCCGCGACTCCGGCGAATCTGCTTGCTGGCCAACTTGCGGTCGGCCGGCAGGATAAACATCATCAGGCGGTCTCCCCCCTTACAGATGAGGGCCTTGGCACCGCTGGCCAAGGGGGTTCCGCGCACCCGGGCGGCCTCTTCGCTGGTGAAGACGGGCTCGTGGCGCAATACATCGAACGCGATGCCGTGTTGCCGCAGAAGATGCTCGACGCGCTGGAAGACGGTTTCGGTCATGATGTCTCCATTGTCGTCGAGTTGGGACCCGCGGAACAGGGCGTTACGGAGGGGTGCGTGGCGGTTCTGGCGAGGGGGCGGTTTTCCCCGGCCCGGATTCCGATAGGATCTAGGTGGAAAATCGTTGGCTCGCCGAGACGCCGTGCCACACTCACTTATAACCCAGCTTAGGAGACCCCACCACCGATGACATCGACTCCACGCACGATCGACCCGTTCGGTGCCCGTGACACGTTCGAGACGGGCAACGGCCCCGCGGGCATCTTTCGCCTCGGGCGGTTGGAACGAGCCGGCCTGACGCGGATTGCCGACTTGCCCTTTTCGATTCGCGTGCTGTTGGAATCGGTGCTGCGCAACTGCGACGGCTTCGAGGTGACCGAGGACGACGTGCGGAATTTGGCCGCGTGGTGTCATTCTCGGGGACGTTCGGTGGAAGTGCCGCTGAAACCGGCGCGCGTCGTTTTGCAGGATTTTACCGGCGTGCCGGCGGTGGTCGATCTGGCGGCCATGCGCAGCGCCATGCACCGCCTCGGCGGCGACCCGCGGAAGATCAACCCGCTGATCCCGGTCGATCTGGTGGTCGATCACTCGGTACAGACCGATTTCTTTGCTTCCGGCGACGCGTTGGAACGCAATGTCCAACTCGAATTCTCGCGCAACGCCGAGCGATACCAGTTGCTTCGCTGGGCGCAGAAATCGCTGGACAATTTCCGCGTCATCCCGCCTTCGGTGGGCATCATTCATCAGGTGAACCTCGAATACCTGGCCCAGGGCGTGTTGCTGCGCGACGACGGCAACGGACCGGTGGTCATGCCCGACACCTTGGTGGGTACCGACAGCCACACAACCATGATCAACGGCCTGGGAGTCCTCGGCTGGGGCGTCGGCGGGATCGAGGCCGAGGCGGTCATGCTGGGCCAACCACTCTACATGCTCATGCCCGAGGTGATCGGCCTGGAACTGACCGGCAGCCTTCCGCCGGGGACCACGGCGACCGATCTGGTGTTGACGGTGACCCAGTTGCTGCGCGCCGAGGGCGTGGTGGGGAAATTCGTCGAGTACTTCGGTTCCGGGGTTGCCGCGATGGGTCTGGCGGATCGCGCGACCCTGGCCAACATGGCTCCGGAATACGGCGCCACGATGGGCTTCTTCCCGGTCGACGGCAAGACGCTGGAGTATCTTCGCCTGACGGGGCGCAGCGACCAGCAGATACAGCTCGTCGAGCGCTATACCCGCGAGCAATCGCTCTTCCGCACCGAAGACGCCCCAATCCCCCAGTACACCAAGGTTCTCTCGCTCGATCTCCTCGACGTGGAGCCGAGTCTGGCCGGACCGAAACGGCCGCAGGACCGCGTACCGCTCGGTGCGATGAAGCGGCGATTTCGCCAATCGCTGCTCGCGGCGCCGGCCGAGGGCGGGTTGGGATTGGCCGAGGAAGATCTGGGCCGAACCGCCCAAGTCGGCCCGGACGGTGGCGGAGCGACCATTGGACACGGCGCGGTGGTCATCGCCTCGATTACCAGTTGTACCAACACGAGCAACCCCAGTGTCATGTTGGCCGCCGGATTGCTGGCCCGAAACGCGGTAGCCCGTGGCATGAAAGTTCCACCCCATGTAAAGACCAGCCTGGCGCCGGGTTCGCGCGTGGTGACCGACTACCTGAAGAATTTGGACCTGGACAAGGATTTGGAGGCGCTCGGGTTTCACACCGTCGGCTACGGGTGCATGTCGTGTATCGGCAATAGCGGGCCTTTGCCCGAGGCGGTGGCCGAGGCGGTCGTCGGCGGGAATCTGGTGGCCGCGGCCGTGTTGAGCGGCAACCGCAATTTCGAGGGCCGCGTCAATCCGCTGGTCAAGGCCAACTATCTGGCCAGCCCGCCGCTGGTCGTGGCCTACGCGCTGGCCGGCACCACCGACGTCGATCTGACCACCGAGCCGCTGGGCACGGGCGCCGACGGTCAGCCCGTCTTCCTGGCCGACGTTTGGCCCAGCCGCGAGGAGATCGACGATGCCGTTGCCCGGGCCGTCGACCCCGACATGTTCCGCCGCCGCTACGCCGACGTCTTCGATTCAAATCCCCAATGGAACGACGTGCCGGTGACCACCAGCGAGTTGTTTCCGTGGGACGGCCAGAGCACCTACGTGCGCGAACCGCCGTTTCTGGACGATCTGGACGCCGAGCCGGGACCGATCGTGCCAATCGCCGGAGCGAGAGTCCTGGCAGCGTTGGGCGACTCGGTGACGACCGATCATATTTCACCTGCCGGATCGATTGGCCCGGAGAGCCCCGCCGGGCAGTATCTGCAGCAAGAGGGCGTTGTCCCGCGGGATTTCAACAGCTACGGCTCCCGCCGCGGCAACGATCGGGTGATGACCCGCGGTACGCTGGCCAATATCCGGATCCGCAACCTGCTGGCCCCCGGAACCGAGGGCGGAGTGACCCGTCATATCCCCTCGGGCGACGAAATGACGATTTACGACGCCGCCATGCGATACGGGGCCGAAAACGTGCCGCTGGTCGTGTTGGCCGGAGCCGAGTACGGCACGGGCAGCAGCCGCGATTGGGCCGCCAAGGGAACCTATCTGCTCGGAGTCCGCGCGGTGATCGCATCGAGCTTCGAGCGTATCCACCGCAGCAACCTCGTAGGCATGGGCGTGTTGCCGCTGCAATTCCTCCACGGAAAATCGTGGGAGTCGCTGGGGCTCTCCGGCGAGGAAACCTTTGAGGTCGCCGGCCTGGACGACAACCTGCAACCGGCGGCCGAGCTAACCGTTCGGGCCACGGCGGCCGACGGCACGGTCAACGAGTTCCCGGTCACCGTGAGGATCGACACCCCGGTCGAACTGGAGTACTACCGCAACGGCGGCATCCTGCAGACCGTCCTGCGCAAGCTGCAAACGGCCGAGAAGTAACTCCACCCTCGTGACGACGCTTCCGCGTCGTCACGCACGGCCCGACGCTTTGCGTCGAAGAGGTTTGCCCCCCGGCAGAGCCGGGGGCTGAGCGGACGGCTGTCGCAACGTGCGGATGAAGCGAGGCTGGCGGATTGGTTGTTGCGGCTCGGCTTGCCAGGTGCCGGTCAACTGGCGGCGATGCTGCCCGGCGTCGATGATCACGACCACCGCGGTGGTCCGCTGCAACTCGGCGAGGATCTCGACCGCTTCTGGAGTCTGGAGCACGCCGGTCCGCATTTCGTAGACCAGCGCCGCGGGGATGCCGTCGGCGAGCGTTTCCCGCAGACACAGCAAGCCCGACCGATCGGGACGCAACGGTTCGGGCCAGGTCGGGTCGCTCAGCCAGGTGCAGCGGAAGTCGACGCACATCTTCGGGCGTAGGAGATAGATGCCACACCCGGTTTGGCAGAGTTGCGGACAGCGGCGGCCCGACGGCTTCTCCTCGGGGCCAATTTGTCCGGCGGGGATCGGGAGATGAACACAGCACGCCGTGCATGCGCCACACTGGCGTTTGGGGACGGCCCCCTGCTGTTGTTGAGGTACCACCGTAATTCGCTCCCTTTGTGTGCCCCCCCGAAAGGCAACTGCATGGATGCCCGGTTTCCTCCGCACCCAACCGGCCGGGCCGTCCCATGGCCACCCCCCGGTTGGTAGGATCATCGAACACCCGCCTCCTGCATATCGACCGAATCGACACCTCCCCTTGAGCGTGAAACCTGCCGCGGCGGTGGCCCTGGAGAATAACCCCGACCGACTGGCCGATCGGCCGGCAATTCGCTATCCTTAGAGTCGTTTACGGCAGCATGTGCGTATGGTCGAGGTACGATGAGCGAGAACGACTTCCTGCCACGCAGTCCACTCATGATGTCCCCGGCCGATACGGCCCTGTTGGTGGTCGACGTGCAGGAGAGATTGATTGGCGCAATGCCCCATCGCAACCGCCTGGTCTGGAACATCCGGCGGCTGATCGACGGCGCCGGTGTACTGGAAATGCCGGTGGTGGCCACGGAGCAGTATCCCCGGGGGCTGGGTCCGACCGTGGGTGAATTGGCCGAGCGGCTCGGCGAGATCCCCTCGAAACTCACCTTCAGTTGCGGCGGATGCCCCGAGATTTTCGATCAACTGCGTCGTCGCGACGTATTCCGCGTGCTGGTCGCCGGTATCGAGGCCCATGTGTGCGTTGCCCAGACCGTATTGGACTTGATGGCCGACGGTTGGCGGGTGTACGTTGCGGTGGATGCGGTTGGATCGCGGTTTGAGATCGACTACCGAACGGCGCTGGCCCGGATGGAATCGGCCGGGGCAACGCTCACCACGACCGAGGCCGCGCTGTTCGAATGGTGTCAGACCGCCGACCGGCCCGAGTTCAGGCAAATCAGCCGCCTGGCCAAAGAATCGGCCCCGGACGATCATCGCTAACTCGGATCGTTCATGAGTGCGCCACGGCCGTGGAACGCTGTTTCCACGCCGATCGTGGTATCCCGGATGAACGATCGAGACGCCGTTTTCATTGATGCCAGCCCGCAAGTCAAGGAGTATCCGTGCTATGGCAAAACGACAGATCTCGGGCAGTCGGGCGATCGTGACCGGTGCGTCCAGCGGCATCGGACGCGAATTGGCCCGGCAATTGGCCGCTGAAGGTGCCGATGTGGTGTTGGTTGCCCGGCGTCGCGAGCGGCTCGAACAATTGGCCGCGGACATCGGAAGCGGCGGTCCGAAGGTGGAAATCGTGGCCGGCGATCTAACCGACCCGGCGGTGCGCCGGGCCGCGATCGAGACGGCGCGGACGAAGTTGGGAGGGCTGGATATCCTCGTCAACAACGCCGGCGTCGGCGCGATGGGACGATTCAAGGACGCCGATCCCGACCGAGTTCGACGGGTCATGGAGGTCAATTTCTTCGCCCTCGTCGAGATGACGCGTCTTGCCCTGCCGCTGCTTGGGGAGGGAAACGACCCGGTGATCGTCAACGTCAGTTCGATCCTCGGCCATCGGGGGATCCCGCAGATGAGCGAATACTCGGCCAGCAAATTCGCCGTCCAGGGATTCAGCGAGTCGCTTCGGGCGGAGTTGGCGGCAGGTCCGATCGGCTTGCTGGTCGTGAGCCCCGGCACCACCGAAACCGAGTTCTTCGACAGCGTGGTTCAAAAGACGGGCGAGCCCGCCTTTCCCGAGCATCGAGCCGTTCCCCCGGCCAAGGTGGCTCGGGAAACGCTCCGCGCGATCCGCTCTCGACGGCACGAAATCACGCCCTATTTCTGGGGGAAAGTCCTCTGCTGGCTCAACCGCCTGTCCCCCCGTCTTATGGATTGGTACCTGGCGAGGTTTGGTTAGTACACTTTTGCCGGGCTCATCGGTCGGTTGGAGTGTGGTCCGGGTGTGATTGTGCCGATAATTAGGATTGGGTAAAGACAAGCAGGTTGTCGATGCCCCACACAAGCAGCGGAATTCTGGTAAGGAGGGAAAAATGCGCGCGTTTCTGACCGTGATGGCCATTCTCTCGCTCGGTGCCGTACTCGCTCCGACGGGTGTCGCCGCCGAGCGATTCTGCGATGGCTGCGGCGCAGCCGATTGTGGTGGATCGGCCTGTGATACAGCCGGCGGTTGTTCCGATGGCCTGGTGTGCGTCACCGACGCCGAGCCATGCCGCGGTTGCGGCCAGTGCTCGGCGCGCTGCCGCCGAACGCATTGTAACCGTCTACGATGGCAACACTTGCAGGCTACCGGTCAGTTCAACTGCCAGTGCCGAGGGAGCTACAAATTCCCGGTGCTTCCCCAGTACACGTATCACTGGCCCGGCATGTACTCCCAGCGGACCATGACCGAATACGTTAGCCCGTATCGATTTCCGCCGTTGACGCCGCCGGAGGAAGTCTTCTTGAGTCCTCCACCCACCCAACCCGCGGCCGCCAAGCCAACGGCCTACCGGCTGGTCGATTTCCAGGTGGAGCAGCCCTCCGGTCTTGCCTTGCCGGTATCGCCAGGTGGCCCCGATTCGACGCGGAGTTTGCGCCGGTATTAGTCGTCCATCGCGGCTCCATAGCTGGATTCGCAAGAATTCAGCCGATGCCCTATCCTCACATTTACACCCCTCTGCATAGGGGCTGCCATCTCTGGCTGGGGGTCGATCAACCCGGCAAACCCCTCTTCCGTGTGGGAAGCTGCTTTACTTCCCTGTTTTATCTTAGTTATTCACCTTTCCCTGCTTGCGTTGCCTTCCTGGTTTGATTAGTTTGGTGGGTAGGTTCGAGAAATGGCCCAACTTATAACGCGCTTGCAACGGAGGTACACATCATGATCCGGCTCGTGTTGCTTTTGGCCGCCACGTCCCTGGCGGTGACCGGTTGTACGAATCTCGTCGCCGATCAAGGTACACCGATGAACACCCAGGTTGAAGTCAAGCGGGAGAACGGGAATCAGCCCGTGGCGCCGTCAGGGGAAAAGAAATGGATCGTCGATGAATTGCTCAACGCTCTCGACGAGATCGATCCCCGGGACGAGGATGAGGACGTTGGTGATGGCAAGGATTACGTGCGTCAGCAATTGAAGAAGAACGATCCGAAGCTCCGCGAGATCCTTGGCGGCAATTCCCGAAACATGATTCTCCAGGCCAACAAGAAGCCACCGGTGTTAGTGGTCGGCCGTACGGCCGCGCAGGTGCTCCAAGCGAAAAAGGCCCGGGAAGCCAAAGCGGCGGCGAAGAAGGCGGCGGCCGATGCAGCCGCCTCCGACGAGGTTCCGGCCGAGGCCGACACCTCCGCGCCCGCCAAATAGATTCCGGGCGCGACCATCTCCGCGGCGGGGTTAATTGCTGGCCTTTGTTTCCACCGGCTTGCTAGCCACTTTGTTGGAGTTCGGCGTTGGCGCCGGTCTCTTATCGATGCGTGCGATCGGGCGCATCGTGTTGTCGGGGTTGTCCTCAAGCCAGACTTCCAAGACCTCGCCGCTGGGCAGTTTTGATTCGATACTCAGGCGGCCGTCGCGAAGATACAGCCCGTATCGGCTGTCGATGCGGGCAAACCATTGGGCCAGCCGATCGCGGTCGCCCGACATCAGCAGACGACCGTTGGCGTCGAGCGTGGCCCAGGGCCGATTGGTTGTCGACAAGTGGCGATACAACCCTCCCAGTCCCGTCGCCTGCTCGGTCCACGGTACGGGGATCACTTCGCTGGCGCCGTCTCGGAACTCGGTAATGCGAGGCTGTAAGCGCTCGGCCGGCGTCCATGAGAATCGCCTCGCCAGTTTCAAGATCTGAATCATCTCCTGCCGCCGTTGTTGGGCGTCAGCGTCTTCCACAGGTTCCGGTTTCCCGTCGTCGGATGCCGGTTCGACGATCGGTTGCCCCACCTGCGGATCGGCCAGCCACGCAGTCATATCCTCTTGCACGCTGGGGGTGGTGAGTTGGCCCATGAGCCGGGAATCGCTCCGCCCGGCGGTGTTGCCGAAGTTGCGGATGCCGTGTTCGGCGCCACGGGGATCGGCCTGACGGCGGTGAACGGCGGCTGCCAACACTTCGAAAAACGCTGGGGCATGTTGCGCGTCGTTTCCTTCAAGAAAAAACTGGACCCAAAGTTGCCCGTCGGCGGTGACGGTGGGGCGAGGGATCGCCGTGTCGGCTGTCGCGCGGAACGACGATGGATCGAGGGACGCGTCGGCCGAAGTGGTCCACTGCGGCGGAGCAAGGCGTTCCGGGCGTCGCTCCGGAAGGGGGACCCCGGCGACATAGTCGGCCAGTCCTCGGGAGACCCACTCGGGAAAGGCCGGTTGCTGACCGGTGACCCGCAGGAATGCCAAGACACCCTCCCGGCGCAGGTACAGCAATTGTTGGGGAGCCAGTTGCCCAGCGCCGGCCGTGCTCAGCACGATGCCTGGCCCGTAGCGCAGCGGGGCGAGTTCGCCCGCCGGCGGCATTCGTGGGTTTAAGGCACGGTCGGTGACGATCACGCCGACTGCCCCGATACCGACCGTCGGCCGACGATGGGCGTTACCCCATTGGTCGGCAAGGCGTGCCGTCTCCGCCCATACGCCTTCCATCTGTTGTGCCACCCGGCTTGCTTGCTCGGCTCCGAGCGTGCTGAAAACGACGAAGTGTTTGGTGCGAGTTTCCCATCCCCCCCCGACAACCCGGTTGGCGTGGCGGGGCAGATCAAGTTCATCGAGCCTTCGGGGCAGATCGTTACGAAGGCTTCGATACGACGGCAGCTCGGCGGCGACGGCCTGTCCGGTCGACAGATCGGTCGACACATACGGCGCCGCGGAAACGACCAACATGCAGAGCCATGCCACGACGCCGGCCCCGCGCCGGATGCTGACTGCCGAGGTGGTCCGTTGCGTCCTTGGCGGAGTAATCGTCAAACGTTGCATGATTGGAGCCCCCGAATAACCTGTTTTCTGATCCTAAACGATACCACCTCTCCAACGACTAATATCGGCATGTCGGGGGAAAGTCTGTGTTCGCGGAATACCCAATCCGTTGAGAAATCAGGATTTACCGAAATCTTTCCTATGTTTCGCAGTTACTGCATCGCACTTATTGCCCCAAGAATCCCACGAGGCCCGGCATTTGGTTTAATACGGATTAGACTCCACCCCGATACCTGATTTTGGGCCGCTGATAGGAGATCCCCAAGCGGTCTTGCGAAGCTGCTGACGGCGAGATCGGCCAGAACCTGCACGGATGGGGGGTTTCGGTCTAACCAACAGCCCTCTTCGCGCGGCAATCCAAAAGGACACCCGACGGTTTCGGGCATCAAGCGACGCTCCCCGGGGAGAATGAATATGACGATTATGACACGGATGTCTCTCGTTTCCAACTTCGGCCCTGTCACAAAAGCCAACCTCTGGCGGGCCGGCCGGCTTTTCAGAAACAAACGCTTGCTACTGCTCGTTGCCGCGGCGATGGTCTGCTGGGGCGTATGGTATCCGATCACAGGCGCGGAGGCGGATCGGTCGACACAATCCTCGGACGAGAGCCAGTTGGGCGTCCGGTTCGTTGATCGCAGCCGCTGGCTCCAACCCGGTTCACCCGGAGAAGGCTGGATCCAATCGAGCGACCTAACGGAGGAAACCGTCGAGGCACCGAGTTCGCTCGCCAAGGCTGCGACGACGAAGACGGTTTCGGATGTCATCCGGGTAGCGACGCTTCCGGCTCCGGCCAAGACCGTGCGGCAGCCCTGGACGACGAGCGAGAGGTGGACGATCGACGCCCGGACCGCTACCTCTTCGGCGAATTCGAGCCTGTCCTCTCCCGCGATCCCGAAAAGGCCTTTACCCTCGGCAGGCTTGCCCAAGCCGATTGCTTCGGCGACGGCCTCCTCGGCACGAGGGCCGTTCGTCGCCGTGCCGCTGCCGCTGTCGCTGGACCGTATTGTGCCACCCGCCGCATCGCCGAGCCCGGCGGTCTCCAAATTGCCGGCGATGCCGAGGATGATTGTGCCCAATCTGCCGCGGGATTCCGCGCTGCCGATCCGGACGCCGGCGACGCGCGTCGAGCCACTCCCGCCGGCGCCTCTGCCCGTGGCGGTGGAGCGCGGCACGCCGCGCGTGTCGCAGCCAAATGACATCTCACAACAAAATGGCACCTCGGAACCGGACGCCCTCGCCGGGCCGACTTGGTCGTCCTGGCCGAAGAAGAGTACGGTCCCGGCACGTTTGCCGACGTCTAACGCCGTCTTGCGTTCTCCGCCGGTGTCTCCCGCCCTGTTGCGTTTCCCGTCGGTGGTCGATGATTCAAAGCAAATGCATACCACCGTATCACGGCAAGGAGTCGTCGCAACTCCGGTCGAGATGACCTTGCCGCCGACGCGACTTGGGCCGTTTGAGGTGTTGGATCATACGGACGAGTTGGCGGTGGTGTTGCGGCGGAGCAAGTTGTTGCGGACGCAGGTCGACGTCTATCGCACGGCGGTG
>JABMRP010001272.1 GCA_013202535.1 Planctomycetota bacterium | reverse complement strand
CGCCGTGATCCGCAGGCCCGCCGTGATCCGCAGGCCCGCCGTGATCCGCAGGCCCGCCGTGATCCGCAGGCCCGCCGTGATCCGCAGGCGAATCATGCGGCGTCTGCTGATCGGGGTCGGTCTGCCCGTAGGCGGCACCGGCCATGATTGCTGGAGCTAGAATCGCTACAAGGAGCGGTTTTCGACATACCATGTTCGAGATCCTCAAGTGTTCTTTGGTAGACAGATCGCAGGTCTTCGCGGCCTGCCCCGCGGAGGGGCGAGCCGGGAGTCATGCAGCAATGGTCGCGCCACTAGGATATGGTTCTTGTTGTCCAACCACTCCAGCCCACAAATCGGCTTTGGTTAGTGCGGTTCCACACCCACATGTTCACGAATCGAAGGCTGCTGCACCAGATCCTCCCTTTGGTTTGAGGAATGAATCGGTTAACGAGACCTTGCGGGGGCGAATTCCGGAATTCCGGCCGGAGAATTCCGGGGCGGAGAATTCCGGCAGAGAATTCCGGAATTCCGGGGACACCATACATAACTAAATTCGCCCAGAGGGTTCCGGGGCATGCCCGGAACAACCACTCCTGCTAATCGACCCATGTCGCACGGGAGTTCCAGGCATGGGCCTGTTTCCGCACGACACCAACGCTTAGCAGCCGGCGGGAGCCGAAGACCCCCGGGGTGGTCGAGATTCCGATCAAAGGAACTTCATGTGCAGCAATACCTTACAACCCGCCGGCCGCAACGTATAATGCCCAGCACGCCGGTCGTTCGATGACCGATTCCAGGGACGAGTGATGCCGATCGTAGCGGTTGGACGGAGCCGGCGGCTTTCCCGAAGGCGCATCTCCCCGCCGCACGACAACAACAGGTTCGATGATGATACCGACTCGATCGCTTCGCTGCTTGATGGCCGTGGCGGTCATGGCTTCGGCGCACCACGCCCGGGCAAGCCAGACGCGCGAGGTTCCGCCGGAGACATGCATGCATCGGGCCGACGACTTCAGCCTGATGTGGTGGGCACACGGGCTGCGAGACCGCTCGCCGGACGGACGCCGCCTGCGATGCGTGCGCACCGGGCGCTATGGGCTGGCGATGGACGTCGAAGCGGCCGACATCGTTCGCCTCGGGCCGATTCCTTCCCGGCAGACTTACGACCAGGCGCTCATCGAAAGCAACGACGTTGTTTTGGATTTGCCGCCGGCGAAGCTCGATCTGCGCGTCGACGTCGAGGGAACGGTCTACCGATGCACGGGAAGTTCCGTCAAAGCCAAGGGGCATTCCGCGGCCCGACTGATCTCGGCCGGCCGGTTTGTCCAGCGCTGCGATCTTCTCGGCCTGGAGTTCGCCGACGATCGGGGAAACCGGCTCGCCGCCGAAGGACGTTTGGAATTGATCGCCTGGCCCGACCGCCTGGCCCTGCGTTTGGACGTACAATCCGAACCCACAGTCGGCGATCCGTGGTCCAAGGCAACGGTGGCTGTCCGCTTGACGCACGACGACGGCCGAGTCGCCCAATCCGCGTCACCGGCCGGCGACCTCTGGCATGCCGGCCAGAAGCGAACCTGCCATGTCGTGCTGAAGTTTCCGCCGCCTTCCGTCGATACACAAACGCCCGAACGCACGACCGTTTCGGCGTTGGATCCCGTGGGAAACCGGCCCTGCAAGGTCGAGTACGACGCTTTCCGAGGCTGCCACCGCGTCGACCTCGATCAGGTCGTTCCCCAGGGCGACCACAACGATGCGTTGGAACGTGTACGCCTGACGATCCGCAATCCGGGCGAACAAGAAGCGGTGGTTCGATTGGCCCTGGAGAAGAGCCGACACGGGTTTCGCGTGCGCGGCATCCAGCCGATCACGGGCCTCTCGCCCATGCTCCGCGACACACGGGGAAATCCGCTGGGGATTCCCGTGCAGATCAGCAAGAACTGGCATACCCAGCGCGATCCCGATGTGCCGTATCGGGGTGTCTGGTTCCACGGCTACACGCTCTTGCACTTGCCCGCCGGGTCGCAAACCGAGTTGGAGTTTACCATGGCCTACGCCCATTGGGGTGGCGTGCCGGCCGCGTCTCATGCGCAGCTCTGCCTCATCGGTTGGGGGAACCACCAACTGTGGCACGAGGCGGCGCTCGGCGCTTGGGGCGAGTCGCTCTGCTTCGAGCCCGACCAGGGACAAGTCGGCGGCACGGTGCTCGATACTCGGCCGCTGATGGTCTGGGGGATGAAGCAATCCGAGCCGCGGAAATGGGGGTGGACCAATAACGTCGGCGGGGCCGACTTCCTCGTCTACTACGACGCCGACGGCGCGAAGCAGTGGAACTCGCGAATGCGCACGGCCTACCAGCGTTACGGTCCCAACCT
>JABMRP010001271.1 GCA_013202535.1 Planctomycetota bacterium | reverse complement strand
TCCCTGGATCATCCAGTAATGGGGCGGCGGGGGGAAGGGCATCCGAAAGAGTACCACCTGGCCGTCGTGATCGAACCGCGCCGGTGTCCGCACGGCCCGGGAAGCGGCTGCCCAGGCTGCCTGCCGGGGCGTCGGTGTGTACAGAACCCGCGCGCTTGGCTGGTATTCGAAGTCCGAGTACGTGTTGTTCTCGAATTTCGAGCCGACGGTCAGGAAAAGGCGCTCGTCGACCAACGTGATCTCATCCTGCACGAACATGCTGAAGACTTGAGTCGTTCGCTCGTGGGGAACGAAGTCGATGCCGAAAGCGAAGGGCACCAGGTCGTCGTGGACCTGGCGATATTCCGCTCCCCAGATGACGCGGTGCCGCCGGGCCAGGGGAAATCGGTGCTGAAAATCGATGTCCAGCGTGTTGATTTCACTCTGCGAGATGCCAGTGTCACGAAATGTCCGATCGTAATAAAACTGCAGCGCCAGGTCCGACTCTTTGTTGACGGCGTGAGTCCAACGCGTCAAGACGTTGGCACCGGCCAGGTCGATTCGTTGGTTGAGAAACTCCGTGTAATCGGGCGGATCACGGGTGGTTATCTGGCGAATCTTGCTCTCGGTACCCCCGTAGTAATCGCCTTGCACGGTAATCACGTCGCGCCGGCACGGATCGAGTTCCCAGTCGAGACGAAATCCGCCGCGCCCGACCCGCCAATCGTCGTGAGCGGAGTCCATGCCGGAGTTGGCCGGGTAATTTCCCGCGACCGGAAAGGAGCCGTCGCGCTCGAAGAACTTGCCGTAGACTCGCCAGTTCAGCCCGTCGCCGACCTTGCCTCCGTAGCGAATCCCCGTGATTGCCGAGTCCTCGGTGCCCCCGCCGGCGGTGACCAGCAGGCCTTGCGTATCCTTGGCCTTCTTGGTGAGGATGTTGATCACGCCGTTGACGGCGTTGGCCCCCCAGAGCGTGCCACCCGGTCCGCGGATGACCTCGATCCGCTCGACGTCTTCCAGGAGCAGGTCCTGGACGTCCCAGTAAACGCCCGAGAACTGGGGCGTATAGACCGTGCGGCCGTCGATCAGTACCAACAACTTGTTGGCGTACCTGTCGTTGTTGAATCCTCTGGCCGTGATGGCCCAACTGTGCGAACTGATCCGCGCGACTTCCAGTCCGGGGGCCATGCGGAGCGCTTCGGGAACACTCGTCACTCCGCTGCGGCGGATCATCTCTTGGGTGATGACGAAAATCGCCGCCGGCGAACGGCCCACCGTGCTCTCTTGTTTGGAGACCGACGTCACTTCGACGTCCAGGGCGGAAACGACCACGTCGGTGGCGGCCAACTGGTCGAGGTCCATGTCGAGGATATTGGTCGTCGCCGTCGAGCCGGGGTCGAGGTTCATCTCCGACGGCATGGGAGCCGGCTGTTGCGCGACGGCCGGGGTCATCGGCGCCAGAACCAGACCGATACCCAGAATCAAAAGGGCCGATCGACCAACGGACTTATCTTTCCACGTTTTCATCACCGGCCTCCTTGCCGGAAATCGACTTCATCTCGCCTCGGGGATACCGGGCTTTGGCGTTCGCGAGGAAGTTCCTCCCGACAGCCGGATGTCATTGTTCTGCTCCACGAGCTGGGCAAGTTGAAGCAGTTTGGCGCTGATTTTCAGATCGCCGCGCTGGGCGGCCGATTGGTTGACTTCGAAGCGTATCTTGTTGTTCTCGAGAACGAAGTTGATGGTACCGCCGCGATGGGCGAACGCCGGTCGTTCGCCGACCAGCAGCACGTGGGTCGCGCGAAGACGCCGTATCGCCTCGAAATGCTCCTCGACACTTGTCGTCTTGGCAACGAACAGGATATGGCAGGGACGGTACTGGTCGAGACTATCGAATCGCCGCACGACGATGCGCCGGTCGCCAATCCGCTTGACGGCGGCCACTTGATCCAACGTGGCGCCAAAGGGATCGACACCAAGTACACCGATCACAAAGGGAGCATCCTCCGAGACGAAGGCCTCCTCGGGCCAGCGAACGTAAAGCCCGAAGTTGTATAGGTATCCTGCCTTGATCGTGTACTCGCGGCTAATCGTTGCCCCCTGCGCGTGCTGTGCCACGACGGTCGCCGGTGCCCATGCAAACAAATAGGAAAGACCGAGAAGAGCAAGAAACACCCAAAGAACGCCTCGGCACGCCACGGGCGGCGCGGGACGTTGGCTACGAGCCGGCCATCGTCGACACGCGGCGTGACGCCCGGGGCTCTTCACGTTGGATGCAGGTTGCCGGTTCATGCTTCTCTTGGATTTGCCCCGGTGCCACACGCATCATGCCCCTGATGTCTGCTCTACGCTGGCGAAATTCCCGTGCCACCCGGCCGGGTCCTCTCGCTCTGAGGGAACGCAATACACCCCCCCTGCATGGATGGCATCTAACCGTACACAATCGCTGTCTTCATGGAGTTTACCACATGACCTTTATCGGATTGCGCAAAACGGGCGAATCACTTGATGTCACGCCCGTGACACAGAAAGCTGCCATTATTTCCTCCAGAACCTCAGCGCCCGAGCAATGCCGACATGTACTAACCTCTTTCTGGATATGGACTTATGCCTTGATAGTTCCGTCGGGGTTAGGAATTCGACCGTTCTCGGTGCCTCGGCAACCTACACTTGATCCATAAAGACAAGACTTACGGAAAGCGCAACCGTCTTCTACCTTTGGCAAGAGCGCAGGCGGACGTTTCCAAGCATGGAGGTAGTGCTTCCGGTGACATGGCCCGTAAGGTGGTTGCGAATCTGCCGCGGCTGCTCAATCAAAACGAAGCTGAACCTGCTCACCACGGCGGCAGCCGCCACGGCGCTGCTGTTGTCGTCGGTGGCGTTCTACATCAACGGCGTCCGGACAATCCGTACGTCCAAGGTTCAACAACTCTCGACGCTTGCCACTGTCGTGGGTTCCAACACGACGGCCGCTCTGGAATTCGACGACCCGGAGACGGCCGGCGAACTCCTGGCCTCGCTGGCTCAGCATCCGTCGGTCGAGTTTGCCTGCCTGTTCGATACGCAAGGCAAGCCGTTTGCCACCTATCCGGCGTCGCCGCCGGCGGACTTCGTGCTACCCGATCCGCCTCCCCTGGGCAAGGCGCGGTTCACCGAGAGCGGCAAGCTGGACATACGCAAGGAGATTGTCCACGGCGGGCAAACCGTCGGGTACATTTACGTGCAATCCGGAATGCACAATCTGAAGCGGCAGATGGCCGCCCATTTGCGAATCTCGGTCGTCGTCCTGATCGTGACCTTGGGCATCTCGGTCCTGCTGGCCGGCCGCCTGTGGCAAATCTTCCTCGCGCCGATCTTCCGCCTCATCGGCCTCATGCAGCGGGTCACCTCCGAGGACGACTACTCCGTGCGCGTCGAGGATGTTCGCGGCGATGAGATGGGGGTCCTGCAGAGTGGCTTCAACACGATGCTGGATCGCATCGAACGGGCGCGAACCGATCTGCAGCAGGCTCACGACGTGTTGGAAGACCGCGTGGCCCAACGCACGGCGGAGTTGGAGGTCGCCAAGGAAGCTGCCGAAGCGGCCAACCAGGCCAAGAGCGAATTCCTGGCCAACGTGAGCCACGAAATCCGTACGCCGATGACCGCGATTCTCGGGTTTGCCGATCTCCTCTCCCAGCAGGACGAGTCGGAGGGGATCGATCGGGAACAATGCGTCGAAACGATTCGCCGCAACGGCAATCATCTCTTGTCGATCATCAACGATATCCTCGATCTGTCCAAGATCGAGGCGGGCAAGATTACCGTCGAGCGAGTGCCGTGTGCCGTCTGGCGGGAAATCAACCAAATCGCGGCGTCGATGCAACCCCAAGCGGCCGCCAAAGGGCTGGCGATGGGGGTCGATGCGGTGGGCCTGGTACCCGATTCGATTTGCACCGACGTAACCCGACTGCGTCAGATCCTGATCAATCTGATCGGAAACGCCGTCAAGTTTACCAGCACCGGCAGCGTGCGAGTCGTGGTGCGAATGCTCGATTCGGCCGACGCTTCCGTGCCGCACCTCGGCTTCGAAGTGATCGACACCGGGATGGGCATTCCCGCGGAGCATCTGGATACGATCTTCGAGCCGTTCTCTCAGGCCGACGCTTCGCTGACCCGCCGCTTCGGTGGCACCGGGTTGGGATTGGCCATTAGCCGGCGTTTCGCTCAAATGCTCGGCGGCGATATCACCTGCGAAAGTACCGTGCGCGGAGGAAGCCGGTTTCTCCTGAGTGTGGAAACGGGATCGCTGAAGGGAATCCAAATGGTCGACCGAGCCAGGTCGACCGGCCGGCACCAAAGCGTCGAGCCGGCCACCCCCAAAACCGAGATGTCAGCACCGGCCGCCGACACCCCCACGGCGCCGATCCGGTTAAGCAGTCGAGTGCTCCTGGCCGAGGACGGTCCGGACAATCAACGGCTCATCGCCTTTCTGCTCCTCAAGGCCGGTGCCGAAGTCACCGTGGCCGAGAACGGACGCATCGCGGTCGATGCGACCCTGCAAGCCAGCGACGCGGGAAAACCGTTCGACGTCATTCTCATGGACATGCAGATGCCCGTGCTCGACGGTTACGGCGCGGTCGCGGAACTTCGCCGCCACGGCCTGACCACACCCATCATCGCGCTGACGGCTCACGCCATGCAAGGCGACCGCCAGAAATGCCTCGATGCCGGCTGCGACGACTACTGCGCCAAACCGGTCGACCGCCAAACGCTCCTGGAGATCGTCGCCCGTCACGCGGTCGGCGAGATCGCTTGAACGTTCAGCCCGGGCACTTGTGCCTGGGCTAAACAGTTCCTCGACAATCGTCTAAAATGCAGCGATGAACAAACCATCCGAAGCGTCGCGGGACCCGTCGACATACGCCCGTCTCTGGGCATTGGACGAGCGGATCGCGATGCTCAACCACGGCTCGTTCGGCGCCTGTCCGCGGGCCGTGTTGGAGGCGCAGCGCCGGTTTCGCGATCAGATGGAGGCCGAGCCGGTTCGCTTCTTCGCCCGAGAGTTGCAGCCGCTGCTCGATGCCTCGCGGGAGACGCTCGCCGAGTTGGTGGGAGCCCGGGCCGATGATCTTGTCTTCGTGCGCAGTGCCACGGCCGCCGTCAACAGCGTCTTGCGATCGCTGCCGCTTGCCCCGGGCGATGAGTTGCTGCTGACCGACCACGGATACAACGCCTGCGGCAACGTGGCCGAGTTCGTGGCCGGGCGGGCGGGTGCGAAAGTGGTCGTGGCGCCGATTCGATTGCCGCTGGAGTCGGCCGAGCAGGTTGTCGATGCCGTGATGCGACACGCGACCGAGCGGACCCGGCTGGCCATGATCGACCACGTGACCAGCCCCACGGCGATGGTCTTTCCGATCGAGCGGATTGTCCGCGCGCTGGCCGATCGGGGTATCGACGTTCTGGTCGACGGCGCGCACGCTCCGGCGATGGTTCCGCTGGACGTTTCCCGCATCGGGGCCGCCTATTACACGGGCAACTGCCACAAATGGCTCTGCGCGCCCAAGGGAGCCGCGTTTCTGCACGTGCGCGACGACCGTCAAGCCGGTATTCAGCCGACGGTGATCAGCCACGGCTACAACACACCCCGGCCGGGCCGGTCGGCTTTTCAAGACGCCTTCGACTGGACCGGCACCGACGACCCGTCGCCCTGGCTCTGCGTGCCCGAGGCGATCCGCTTTCTCCGCACGCTGGGTAAAGACGGCGGCATCGAAACAGTCATGCAACGGAATCGCCAATTGGCATTGGCCGGCCGACGGATTCTGTGCGACCGCTTGCCTCTGGAGCCGGTCTGCGCGGACGACATGATCGGTTCGATGGTCGCGATTCGTCTGCCCGACGATCCGAATCCGCGTTTCGATCCGGCCACGAGCCCCAACGCCGTACTGCAAATCCACAGCGATCTACTGCACCGCTTCGCCATTGAGGTGCCGGTCTATCCCTGGCCCGCCCCACCCGGCCGATTGCTGCGTATCTCGGCCCAGGCGTACAACACCGCAGGGCAATACGAGCAGTTGGCCGATGCGCTGGGAGTGTTGTTGGCGTGAGGGATACCTGTTAGTATCCGGCAGCCTCGCCACCGCGACGCCGGTCGGCCACTCCGTGAAGCGTTCCTGTCTCGGAGTCGACCAGGATGGAATGTGCCGAGCCTTGTTGCCCGCTGCCGCCCGGCAGCTTCAACGAATGGCCCATCGCGCGAAGTTGATCGAGTTGCGCCGAATAGCGGTCTTCGTTAAGCCCTTCGAACGCCAGTTGATCGGGAAACCACTGATGGTGCAAGCGTGGGGAGGCCACGCTGGCGGCCGGGCCCATCTCGAACTCCACGACATTGAGTACCACGTTGAGCACCGTGTTGATGATCGTGCGGCCGCCGGGGCTTCCGGTTACCAGCACGACGCGTCCCTCGCGGGCAACAATCACCGGCGTCTGCGAACTGAGCATTCGTTTCTCGGGCGTAATCCGGTTGGGTGCCGTGCCGATCGCGCCTCGGCGGTCCGTATGACCCGGATTTCTGTTGAAATCGCCCATTTCGTTGTTCAACAGGAAGCCGGCGCCGCGGACCACGATCCTCGATCCCCAACTCGCTTCGAGCGTAAAGGTGTTCGAGACGGCCATCCCGTCGGAATCGATCACCGAGAAGTGGGTCGTGTCGGGGCTTTCCGGGGCAAGGTTGATATTCCCTGCCAACGACTCGCTCGGCGTCGCCCCGTGCAAGTCGATCTCGCCAGCAAGACGCCGGGCATAGGCTTTGTCCGTCAGGCGGGCAGG
>JABMRP010001270.1 GCA_013202535.1 Planctomycetota bacterium | reverse complement strand
GGGTGCTACAACGTTTTCCGGTGGACGCCCGCTGGCGACGTGCAAAAGAAGGACGTCACGCTGTGTGGCACGCTGTTCTCGAATTTGGGAGGCGGCGTCGAACTCCGCGTCATTCGCTGGAACGACGACACACAGTACGATGTCCTCGGCACATTCAACACCAAAGACCTCACGGTCGGCAAATGCGGCACCGCCGAGCTCGTCCTGCGGCTGCCACCCGGCAAGGTTGGCAAGCATATTGACTTCGTGCTGCACAACGCCGGTGCCCATATCTGCGACGCGACCGCCTTGAAACTCCGGGCGTTCACCAATGTGCAGCGCGCCGCCACCCAAATCGACGTAACGGAAAAGGTGCATGCGAACTTCCACAACCACCTCGTCACGCCGCTTGGCCCGTACGCCGAACTGTTCGGCGAGGTGGCACCCGGCGCGGAAAAGACGCTGAAGGTCAAACTCCACTACTGGCGGGACGGCGTGGTGAAATACCTCGAATTCCCGCAGGACTCGGCCCTGGACTTGACCGGACAATAGCGGAGGAGATCACCTGTCCTTCCCAAGAACTGCATCCGCCAATCATATCAGCCACTCAGACGCACGTCGATCCAGGCAACGACCAAGAAAAGACCACCAAGAAACACGGAACCCCGCGCGAACCCGGCTGTTTCATCGTCATGCCGGGCGTTGCGAGTAGGCCTCCCGTAGCGTCGGCAGATCCTGCTCCTCGGGCGATTTGCTTGTCACCAGCGAAACCACAACCATCAATATACAGATGCCGGCGAAAAGCAGAAACGAAGGCAACAGGTAATGCGGTGACCCATCGAGTTTTGACAACCCGTCTGGGTGGGATCAGGCGGACGCAAAACGACCCGGACGAATGCCGAATCTCGCTGATACCAACACACCCCTGCACCTACTGCCCGCTGCCGACAGCGATCATGTCCATTGTCAGCGTGCGGTCCGACTGGCCTACGCCATGCACCGTGACCTTCGAGGCGGCCGGCGGACGTTTTGGGTCGTAGAACTCCGGACGCAGCTTGTTGAGCATGGCGCTGGCGTCGTCGTCGGAGACGAAATAGGTGGCCTTGGCCAGATGACGCAGGTCGCTTCCCGTCTCGGAGAGGATCCGCTCCAACTGCGCGAATACGTCGCGAACCTGGCTCTCGCCGTCGCCGGAGGCGCGGGCGGAAAGGCCGGAAATGTAGATCTGACGATCGGTTGGGACCAAGGCGACCCGGCTGAAGGTCGGCGAAGGCTTCACGCCGGGAGGATTGTAGTACTGTACAGTCTCGGCCGGTTGGCCCGTCATCGGCAACTGCGCAACAAGTTCGATCTCGACCGGCACCGAGGCGATCCACTGGACGAAGACCACCGGCGGAGTAAGCTGGCCCGGGAAGAGCCTCTTCACCTCGCGCAGGGCCTCGTCGGCCGACGAGGCCGGCGTCAAAAACACCTTCACCCGCACCACGTGCGCCGGCGAGAGATTCAATTGACCGAGGGTCTTCAACAGGGTGGACAGCGACTTGGTGACGGCCGACACGGCGAGGCCGCCTCTTTCCGGCTGACCGGACAGATACGCCACGCCGCCCGGCGGCATCACCGCGGCATCGGCGCAGTCCTTGTCGCCGGCCACGGCCTCGCATCGCTTGAGGGCCACGCCCTGGCCAGGCGCCGACCGCAGATTGGTCGCAGCAGCCACCGCGACCGCATCGACGGCCACCAGCGCCTTGCGATGAGCCAGTGGCGTCAGGACCATGGTGATCGCCGGACGGACGGGGGGGTCCAAACGCTTGCTCAACAGCTCGCGCACGCGGCCGGCCGTCTGGTGTGAGAGGGCGTAGACGTTCAGCCGAACCAGTTTGCCAGGGCCCGATCCGGCAGCGTCCAGCACTGCCTCCAGATTATCCAAAACCTGTTCGATCTGCTTGTCGGCCGAGCCCTCGCCAACGAGCTTCCCCTCGCGGTCCAGCGGCAAGAGTTGGCGCGTGTACACCAGCGGAAGCCCCTGGACAACCACGGCCTGCGACATGCCTGCCGG
>JABMRP010001269.1 GCA_013202535.1 Planctomycetota bacterium | reverse complement strand
TTGTTCGCCGGGCAGCGTGACGTCGATCAGGCGGCGGAAATCGCCTTCGCCGGTGGTGCCCCGCAGCGTAATGGTGCCCTTGCCACCTTTCTTGTAGCGAGCTTTGATCACCACCGGCTTGGCGCTGAACAGATCGGGGATGTGTTTGGGATAGACCTCTTCGATTTCCAGGCCGCCGAAGTCCAATTCGATATCGGTCAGCACGGGCATGCGCACCCGCTCGAAGAACCGCTCGGCCGCTCCGCCGGCTTGCTGGTCGTTGAGGATATAGTGGACGTCTCCCGTACCCGCCCGGGCCATGCCGTCGAGCAGGAAGCGGTTGACCGAGGTGCCGATGCCCATCGAAAAGACCCGCGCCGTGCCGACGTTCTTAGCCACCGCGTCGATAATCGCCATGTCGTTGCCCACGTAACCGTCGGTCATGAAGCAGACCACCCGCACGCGCTCGGGATCGTCTTGCCCGGCCAGACAGGCGTGGATCGCCTTCATCATCTCGGTTCCGCCGCTGCCTTGCAGGGTTTCGAGATAGGCCTGCGCTTTGCGGCGGTTTTCGTCGGTATTGGGCACCGGCTTGTCGAAACAGAACCCCACGCCGCCGGCGAAGGTCATCAGATTGAACGTGTCGTTGGGCTGCAACCCCTCGATACACAGGCTCATCGCTTTCTTGGCCGTGTCGATGGGAAAGCCGCGCATCGAGCCGCTCTTGTCAATGACGAAGACCAGTTCCTTGGGCACGATCGCCTTGGGACGAACCCGCTTGGGCGGCTGGAGCACCAGCGTGATGAACTTGCCCCGCTCGTCGGTATGCACGAGCACGGCGTCCTCGATCTCGGTGCCGGCCGTTTCGTAGACCAGCACGAAATCCTTGTTGGGGATCGTTTTGAGGTCCTTGAGCTGGATCGTCGCGCCGGTCTTTTCCGAGTCGGCATATTCGACGGTGATCTGGTGTTGCTTCGAGTCGAGCCGGCGGATGGGCAGGCCGGCTTCGAGGCGGACGGTCAGCGAAATATCGTGCCCGGCCCGGGTTCCTTCGGCGGCTACCGGCGGGGTGATGCGATTGGCGTCGGGTACCTGATCGGTCGGCGGAGCCCAGCCGGGTCCGGGAGTGCCCGTCGCCGCTCCGGGGATGTATCGCGGGCCGACAACCATGGGAAAGTCGAACTGGTACTCGCCGTCTTTCCAATCGAGCGTCTCGCTGTAGGAGATCTCGATCTCGACCTGTTCGCCCGGCTCGATGTTGGCCACCGACTGCATGAAGATGTTGGGCCGCTGTTGATCCAACAGGCTGGCCACCTTGCCTTGGGCCTTGGCCGCTTCGTAGATTTGCTTCGCTTCGCCCCGCTCCTTGATCTCGCCCTTAATGACCCGGTCGCCGACGGTCATCGTCATGTCGTCGACGGCGGCATTTTGCGACATGGGGAAGACGTAGACGGCCTCGATCTTGTCGGCAAACGGATTGTGGAACTTCTGCGTCACCTTCACCCGGGCGATGAAGCCCGAGATATCGACCTCCACGTCGGTATGCTTTAGTGGACAAGAGCCCAGTGCCTTGCCCTCGGGTCCGAAGGCGTCGAGCCGGCCCTCGCTTCCCGTATCCGGTTTGGCCAGAACGCCGGATGTCGTGGTAAAGAGTAACAGGCCCGCCAGGGCAGCGGTCAACAGGGTCGCGGTTTTCATGGGAAAGATCTCCTGAAATTGTGAGATACGGACCGTAAAGTAGCCATCTCGCTCCAGCGAGATGGCTACTTTACCATTGGACGACCCGCCCGGCCGTTTAGTTCCGTCCTTTTCCCCCCGCTACCGGTCGGCCTCGCCGGTCATGGGCACAAATCGCACGTCGATGACCTTCTCGCGGCGGACCGTGCCGTCTTCCGCCTTCTCAATCAACAGCAACTGCTGGAAGAGACCGCCCTCGACGGGTATGACCAGCCGACCGCCGGGGGCCAACTGCTCGATCAACGGTTTGGGCACGTGGTCCGGAGCGGCGGCGACGATGATCACGTCGAACGGGGCATGTTCCGGCCAACCGCGATAGCCGTCGCCGGCGCGGACGGTGATGTTTTTGTACCCCAGACGGGCTAGTCGCTTCTTTGCCTCGGCGGCCAGCGGCTGGAGGATCTCGATGCTATGGACCTCCTTGCACAGCTCGCCCAACACGGCCGCCTGATAGCCCGACCCGGTGCCAATGTCCAGCGCCCGGCTCTTCGCGTCGGGCCGGGCCAGTTGGGTCATCAGGGCCACGATGTACGGCTGCGAAATGGTCTGGCCGTGGCCGATGGGCAAAGGATGGTCGGCGTAGGCTCGGTGTGCATATTCCTTCGGCACGAACTTATGCCGCGGCACACGGCCCATCACCTCCAGCACCTTCGCATCGGTGATGTCGCGGTCGCGAAGTTGTTTTTCGACCATGCGGCTCCGGGCGTCGGCCGTCGTCGTATCATCGCCAGCTCCCTCGGCCCCCAAGCGGTCGTGCCAGAGCAGCCAAGCACCCAGCGGCAAAGCGACCGCTATCGCCAAGAGCACCCACCCACGCCCGGCCCTCTTCGACCGGGTTTCGCCGATCGGGTCCATGACAACACCTCCCGGGTTGCAACGGTGAAGTCGCCACTCTTGCACGATTCTACATCCGGAGCAACACACGGGGGAAGCACCCGAAAATGGGGGTTCTTTGTCGGGGGGCCCGTTTTGGGGTAGAATGGTTTGGTCGCCCTTGCCGGACTGCCCCCATTTAGGGGGCGATATTCCCGGCAATACACGGCCGGTCAACTTCACGTTCAACGGAAACGGATGATCCGTGACAGCGAAAGAACTCATTGTCGTTGGTGGCCCCAATGGTGCCGGAAAAACCACGTTTGCCGAGGAGTACGTCGCCGAGCACGGCTGCAACTACATCGGGGCCGACCTGATCGCGGCGCAACTGTCTCCCGAAGATCCTGCCAGTGTGCGGATTTCCGCCAGCCGCGAATTCCTCGACCGAATCCAGCGGGCCGTCGCCGGCTCCCAAAGCTTCGTGGTCGAATCCACTCTGTCGGGAAGGACCTTTCGTCGAGTGCTGGAGAGCGCGAAGAGCGCTGGCTTCACGATAACGATTGTGTATCTGATGATGGATTGTGTCGAGACCTGTGTGGACCGCGTTCACGAACGTGTCGAGAAAGGTGGGCACGATGTGCCGGAAGTCGATATCCGCCGCCGGTGCACTCGCAGCGCCCTCAACTTCTGGACCCTATATCGTCCATTGTCGGAGCGTTGGTTGCTGATCTATAA
>JABMRP010001268.1 GCA_013202535.1 Planctomycetota bacterium | reverse complement strand
GGCAACGATATTGGCGCCTTCACATTTTTCCATATTGCCCAAGCCCCGCGCACCCAGTCCGACGCCGGCGATGTTCAGGCGGTCGCTGGCGGCGCGTTTCGCACGCTGGGCCCCCTCGCTCGTCTTCGTGCCGAGCACGGAACCCGGAACGATAAAGCAGCTCGCCGTAACGGCGCTACCCCGCAAGAAGCCACGCCGAGTGAGACGTTGGTTCCGCATTTTCTCTTGACCCCTATTCATTTCTCCCCCCCCAGGCAAATCAACGTGCCGTTCATGGTGGTCATGTAGAGCCGGCCGGCGGCGGCGATCAGGCCGTCGAAGACGGGGACTTCCTCCATCTCGAACTCCGCCGCCGTGCTGCCGTCGGCGGTCGAGACGACGCGAAACACGGCGCCTCGCTTGCCGATCATCGCCTCGTAGGCACCTTCCTCGGGAGGCAGATCGGGCGCCCCGGCAAGGTAAAGGTGGGTACCAGCCAGCAGCATGCCATGCACCCGAATCGGAATCCTCGTGGACCAGATCGGAAGTTCCGTCCGCGAGAAGCCCCGACCCTTCTCGGCCCCGATGTCCATGGCGTCCAGTACCGGTTTGGTCGTATTGCGGTCGGCAATCAAATGGTAACCGCTCCCCGGGCGGAACTCGGGGCTATGTCCGCGACGCTCGGTGTAGACTTTCAGGGCGTAGGTCGTCGTGTCGTCGAAGACGAGAATCTGACCGGATTTCGGCCCGCGGTACGTGAAGTAATAGCCGGGCCAGCGCTCGCTGTGCATCCAGTACGTTCGGTTGAACCACGTCCTGTCCAGAAAGCCGTCGGTGGTCATCAAATGCGGTTCGCCCTGGCGATCTCCGAGCTTGGTGATTCGGGGCATTTCCCGAAGGGTCAGATCCGAACCGAGCCTTTGCTGGTACAGGTAGATGTCTTCCCGGCCGGCAACCAAAATGTCCGACCGTGTTCCTTCCATGTCGAACGGCCTGCCGCCGTATTTCGATACGTCGGGTTCTTCGTTGTGCAGCAGTGTCTCGTGCATGAGTTTGCCGCTGTGGGGATCGAGCGCGCAGACGCGGATGCCTCCGTCCAGATGGCTGGACCGTCCTGCCGTACAGTAGACCTTGCCGTCGCGCACCAACACGCTCCCGTGGACGGGCCAGACAGATTCCAATTGGTCCATCACGCAGATATGGCGTTCTTCCGGTGCGGCTCGGAACCGCCACGCGAGTCGTCCGTCGGCAGCCGACAGGCAGTAGACGTGCCCGTCGGTACAGCCGAAGATGCAGAGCCCCTGGTAGAGCGTCGGCGGAGAGTCCACCCGTCCGTCCGCGACGAAACTCCACGCGCGTGTGCCGTCTTTCGCGTTGACGGCATGGACCGTGTGCGCGTCCGGTTCGGCCACGAACACCATGCCTCCCGCTGCCACGGGCGGAGTAAGACCTCCCCGGGGACGCTCGCGGAGCGTCGGACCGTCGAGCGTTGCCAGCGGCCCCGTGAGGATCGGGGGGTCCTTCTCTTCGTCGGCGGGATCGAAGCCCGGTGGACACAACCGTGTCTCCCACACCCGCTCCAATTCAACGGGCAAGGATGCTTTGACGGACCCGCTACGAAAGACGTCATGGCGATAGGTCGGCCAGTCGGCGGTCGAGATGTCGGGCCGCGACGCGCCGGCCGCAAGGGAACCGTACGCAGGTCCTTTCTTCAGACGCGGCCCGGACTCGACGGCCTCGGCGGCCGGGACCTCGCGCGCGGTCGACAGCGCGTTGAGCCCGGTCAACAGAACTCCCGGGTAGCAGAAACACTGGCTGGGCGGCGCGTACAAAAAGCCGTTGGCCGGGAGCATGCCGAAACCGCACGCGCCGCGGGTCCAATTGGCCCGCATGTGGTTCGTTCCCTGGAGATCGAAGAACTCCACTCCCCGTTTGTTCAGCAGCAGATACCGGCTGGTCGCCTTCGGCGGATAGCAGCGGATGTGATGGCCGGCGGTCACCAGGCGATCGGCGCTGACCGTCTTCCGTACCTCGCCGGTCATCGGATCGTATCCGTTGCGCGTTTCTTCCCGGTGTTGCCACAAGAACGATCGCGGGTCGACATGCCCCCAGGCGGTCCAGATCAGGCCGCCGGCTCCGAAGAGTCCGGGCGGATTCCGGGCGTGCGGGCTGCCGTCGGGCCCGGTCCAGAGCAGTTTGCCGGTCTCCAGCGAGAAGGCCCTCGTGCTGCCGCCGGTGAGAAACACGGCCCCGTTGTACAACACCGCGTACCCTCTTCCGCCGGGCTTCG
>JABMRP010000126.1 GCA_013202535.1 Planctomycetota bacterium | reverse complement strand
GATAAAGGGGTCGGGAGTCTTTTTCCTTGACGGAACGGAAGCGAAGTGGTAGTTTGGGGCCATGCCAAGACGGTTGCGATTCGGCGACGGCGGCTATGCGTACCACGTGCTCAATCGAGCGGAGTTGAACGAATGCGTGGAAGAGGATTCATGTGGTTTGGGTTGGCTGTGGCTCTAACTTTTGCAGCCGGGATCGGTGTGACGGCGGAACCCGGCGACGACAGACAATCGCAAGCAAACGGCGGGGACAACGACGCCGCTGTCGCGCAGAACCAAGAGCTTTCCGTGAGGACGTCGGACGCTTGGAAGACGGTCTGGTCGCGCTTCTATCATCCCCAAACCCATCAGTTCTTCACGAAAGAGCCGTCACGTTTGCCGAGTGCCGAAAGGGTCAAACGCCTGGATCCCAATGATTGCGGCTATGGGACGGGCATGGACGACTGCCCGCTGTTTGGCGGAATCTTGCTGGTCGCGATCTGCGATCAATACGACGTTACCCACGACGATTCGCTGAAGGCGGACGCTCTGTCGGTTTTCAAAGGGCTAAGACTATGCGCCACGGCGCATGGAGTGCCGGGTTTTGTCGCGAGGGGTGTTTGTCCGGAGGACGGCAAGTCCATCTATATCACTTCGTCGAGAGATCAGTACACGCATTTGGTCCACGGGTTCTGGCGATACTTCCACAGCCCTTTGTGTGACGAGGACGCCAGGCAGGCCATCCGGACAATCCTCCAAGCCGTCGCCGACCGCATGACGCGCAACGTGACGCCGGAAAACAACTACGACTTCCTCAGGGCCGACGGCTCCCAGGACCCGCGCGGCATTTGCCGGATGCTGGACGTTCGCACGCACGAGGCGGCGCGCCTCCCCATGTTCTACGCCGCTGCCTGGGACGTGGGCCGCAACGAAGAGCATTATCGCCTCTACCGCAAGCATCTCCCCCAGGCCATTCAACAGTCCCTTGAGCTTCCGGATCTACCCCGGACGGAGATCGCGCGTTGGATACCGCCCTACGCCGTGTTGCAGATGCAATGCTCCCTGGAGGTGTTGTACGATCTGGAGCGTGATCCGGCAGTAAAATCGCAGACCGAGGAGGCTATGCTGCAGGTTGCCGAGTTCGCAGCCGAGAAACGTGCCCTCACGGCGAGAAGACGCAATCCAAGTGCCCGCGAAATCGCGGAAACCGCACTGGCTCAATTGACGTTCGGGGGCCTGCCGCTCACGGAGCAGCAAGCGAAGGAGCTTGCCGGGGCCATCATGAACGCCGAGTATGCCATCGATCCCGGCGCGGCCTACTGCCTACTTGGGGCATATTGGAAAGCCCGTGTACGCGGCTATTTTCAGCCCTAAGGCGTTCGACGATGGCAGCTGGGTCGCGGAGAGTTTTCACGACGCACCGATCAAGGTCACGATCAACGATCATCCGGTCGAAATCGAGGCCCACGGTTGGGCTCAATCCTGGCGATGACCCGGGCTTTGTTGCCGACCACAGCCGTTCCCTCTATTTGCGGGAAGCGACGCACGGCCCTGCACGGTGTTATGCCGCGCCGCCGAAGAAGCCGTCTTCGATCCAGATCGGTTTGTATCCCCGATCCAGAACAAAACGGAAGGCCGTCGCCCAACGCTCGTAAAGGTCCGGAACAAAGTTCTTGTAGAACGGCCACCAGTACTGTTCGTGCCCCACGATATTGACCAGATGACTGGTGGCGGGAACCTCGATCCGGCTGAGAATACTCGGACCGATCTTATCCACCGGAGTCCATTCGCAAGTTGAACCGGTCCAACCATTGTAGAAGATCAAGCCGCTGTCGAAGTGCATCCAGCCCTGGTTGTCGCAGAAATACTCGAGAATGTTGTCAGGAAGATGATAATCACAGAGTCTCGGTTTCTTTGAGTCAGGTCTTCTTGGTCTGGTTTGCAGCATCTTCACTCCGCGGTCGGCAAGGACTTTGTAACAGTCCGGCGGGACGTCCGCAAAGTGGATCTGCAACCCGGCGGTGTAGGCGCAACCCGCGATCCGTTTTAGTTCTCCGGCGACCAGATCAAAATCGGCGGCGAGTTTTTCCGGGGTGGCGTTCTTGTAAGGAACGCCCGGAAATTCATTTTCCGCATGAAACGCCAGCCGGAGCCAGTGCGCGTTGTCCTCGAATTCGGATTTGTATTTGTCCGGGAACATGGAAAGACTGAAATCCCGCTCCGGTGTTGTATTGAAACAATTCACATTGATCTTGGCGCCGAAATTCCGGTGCAGTTCGCGAAGCTTCGCCAGATAGAAACAATCGAAAATGCTCTTGTAGTCCTTT
>JABMRP010001267.1 GCA_013202535.1 Planctomycetota bacterium | reverse complement strand
CGCCCGGACAATGGCCTCGTTCTTCTCTTCTTCGGTCACCCTCGGCCGCAGCACGGCCGCCGAATCGGCACCCCCGATCGAGTGCTCCAACGACGAGAAGATCACGCCCTCGCTGACCGCTTCGATAATGACGTGCTGGTGGCCCTGGTCGTCGCCGGCGGCGAACTCGGCCCAATGGTCGTGTACGTACCGGTTCTTATCCAGACCGCGCCGGCGCAGTTCGTCGGCCGAACCGACGTACACCGCACCGTGGGGCCAGTAGCCCGGCAAAAAGGCGTTGGAGAGATACCAGTTCCGCCGTTCCAGCAGCACGTCGCCGGGCTCTAGCACGGCGGCCAACTCGGCGAGTTGATCTTCATTGATCAGAGACTCTCCCTTGCGAGGCTCTCGAATCTTGAAATCTCCGATCCAGGTCGAGACGGCGGATTGCGTTTCGTACTGTACCTGATGAAACAGTTTCCCCAGGTCCGCAACGGCGACCTTGAGGATTCTCTCGGAGACGCCGTCGTCGCTCTCGTGAATCGTCCGTTGGGTATCTGAGATTGCTGCGTGAAACCGGTCGTACGGCGCCGCTTCGGACAGCCCGTGTTTGCTGAACAGGTCTTGCACGTGATCCTGGTGATAATATCGCCGCGCAAGCTCAAACATTTTGATATTCTGGGGGCTGGCCAGATTGTGCCGAATCGTATCGTAAAACCCCGGCGGAATGCCCCAATTCGGCTCGGGTTCGTTCAATTTGGCGATCGCAATCGGGCTGTCGTCAAACAGATCCACGAACTTCACCGCGGCCTGATAGAGGAGCGACGCCGCCGTGAAGTCCAACAAGAAGGTACGCAGACGAAGCTCGTCGTTTTCGATCTCCGCGTACCGCTGGTACTTCCAGAGAACGCGCAGCAGGGCCTGGCGATACGTGATGTAGCGTCGCAGCAGTTCGCGGACGTCGTCGTTGTCCGCCTGATTCGCATAGGAACGATCCCCGCCGACAAACTCGCGGTTGATCTGTACCGCGTCGGTTTCGAGCTTGTCGAGGCCGTCGATCACTTGTACGACGACCTTCTCGTCGGCGCGGAGGAGAGACTTGATACGGGCATCGGGAATGTCGGCAAGATCGAGGCCGTTGCCGCTCAGCGGATCGTCGAAGAACATGTACTTACCGACCCACGCGGCCGCGGCGATCAGCAACAGGAGCAGGAGGCACGCCGCCACGCTCGCCCAGCGACGCTTGCCGGGCGGTTGCATTTCCGTTTCGTCCTGGGGGGAGAGGCGCGCGTACTCCTTGGCCAGCTTATCGAGTTGCCCGCGAAGCTCGGCCTCCTCTTGACGCAACCGCAGCAGCGTGCCGCGGCGCACGGTCACGCGCAACTGCTGCCATAGCAGTCGGGCCGTTCGTCCGGCCTTGCGCCAGTAGTTCAGTGCGATCACGCCACAAAACGGCGCCGCGATCATCCACATCCACGCGAACCAGGCGGAGAAATACCCCAGCATCCACCAGGCGACCAAGGCATACCAGATCAGATAGAGCGGCACGCCGACGATCAGCCGGTGGGTCGAGACCGTCATTTGCCCCCACTTATCCAATCGCGACGCCAGGCGGCGAACGAGCACGAAGGGAGCCATGTGGTGCAGCGTACCGGCCAGCGCCGGGACCAACAGCAAGATCAGGCAGAGAAAACTCCACAGTAGCTTCGCGCAGACCCTCAGCCCGCGCAGGCGCAACACGGGCGAATCGATGCGAAGGCCCGCCGAGTGGACCCGATCCCGATAGGCCTTGACCTGGGCGGCAACCGATTCGGCACGCTCTCGATCGTTGGCGAGAAAATAGTTCATGGCATCCGCGATGCCTTTCCGTCGGGCCAGCGGCGGCAGCGAGTCCTTGGCGCGACCCTTCGGCGCCTCGGTCAGCGACTGGAGATCGTCGAGCCAAGGTTCCCACTCGGGTTCGTCCAGATGCACGACGACTTCCTTGAGACGGGATTCGAGTTGCCGCGTGAGCGCTCGTCTGGCCTTGCGAACGTCGCCCTGGTGTTGTGCGAGGCACTGGCCGACGTCGATCGGTTCGGCGACTTGGACCAGAACGGAAGAGCGGAACCGGTCTTTGCGCTGGTAGATGATTCCGATCGGCACAACCTTGACTCCGGCGGCCCCTTCGTCCGCGGCTTGGACGGCCATTCGGGCCGCGCCGCTGCGCACCATGTGGAGATGCGCCTCGTCGGTCGACTTCCCTTCCGGAAAGATCCCCATCGCGTGGCCTTCGATCAGCACCTTCGCCCCCACGTCCAGGCTTTCCATGTTCCGCCGGACCTGACGAGCGTCGTCGCTGCCGCGAAAGGCGGGGATCATCCCCAACGCCTTCATCGGCGGACCGAGCAGGGGGTGGTCGAACAAGGGCGCCTTGGCCATGAAACGAACCGGCCGACGGGCTACCACGCCAATCAGAACCGGATCGAGCAACGAATTCGCATGATTCGCGCACAGCAGCACGGGACCCGACTGGGGAATGCGATCGGCGCCGGTGATCTCGATACTCGGGTAATACCGCTTTACCAGCCAGCGAACCAGGCACCGTGTCCATCCACACGATTCGGCCGTTTCCTCGTTCGACATCACCGAGTCTCCCACTTGTTCGATGGGCTACGCCACAGCCAGTATATCCACCACGCGGCCGCCTGTCGCTGACCGTGGCGCGATTCGCCGAAGATGCAAGGGGCGGCACGCGATCTACATGGTCATCGACGGGGCGTGGTTGGGGCAACCGGGCTCCGACGGACAGGATACCGGCCGCATGTGGATGTGTGCAAGAGCTACCGTCGCAAGGATTCCCGCGACGGCGCCGGCGGCGTGGGCCAGCGGTGTCGGCAAGCCGATGGCGCCCAGCGATTCGGTCCCGAAGAACATCTCCCCGGTAGCACATTCGTAGAGGATCTTAATGGCGAAGATCGACGCCGCCGGGGCGATCCAGAGCCAACGCCGGGCCTGACCGGCGGCCGCCATACACTCGAAGCAGAGTACGGCGGCGAACTGGCCGCTGTCGACGCCCGACAGCCCTCGGTAGGTGCCCATCTCCGGCAGAAACAGCAGCACGCCGAGGCCCACCGACATCCCGGCGGCGGCCAGAATCCACGGGTAGTGCCGCAGATGGCGTTCGTATAGCAGCCCGACGATGGCGAAGGCCCCCACGTCGAGAAGAAAATGCTCGACGCTCCAATGCACCATATTCCCGGTCAACAACCGCCAGAACTCACCCTGGAGGATGGCCTGGCGGTCGAATTGCAGCCACTCGACCAGCCATCGCAAAGCGTCGGGTGCCCACGGAAACAGTCCGAGGTTAGCCAACGCCATGGCCGCACAGAGCCCGAGCGTCCAGCGACAGCTCTTCCACCATGGATCGGGAGTTATGGTTTGCATGGCTGCTTTTTCCTTGCGTCAAGCGTTGGAGGAGCCGTCTTTCCGGCGGAATCTGCCCAGAAGCCGGCCGCCACCCAAGGCACCCAGACTCGCCAGGAACAACCATTCCACGGACCCACCACCTCCTCCTCCACCACCGCCACCGCCGGAACCCTTGCTTCCAGCGGACGGTGCGCTCGGTGGCGGTTGATACGCCGGTGCCTTAGCCGGTGGCGGTTGATACGCCGGCGCCCGCTGGGCAACGTGGTTGGTAACCGCCGGGCCAGCCGCGGCCACTGTGGTGTCGTCGTCGGTCATTCCCTCGGGCAGCATCGGCCGGACCTGTTGGGTGCGCAGATTGCCGGTCACTGGCTCGGACAACTCTTCTTCCACGGCAATGAACGACGTGTACCGAGTGACCAACTGGTGCGTGAGGCCGAGTTGCGTGATCTCCTCACGGCCCTCACTAGTTTCCTGTCCCAGGTTACGGTTCCAGACGTGGCGGATTCGCTGCCGTGCCCAAAGCGGGCCGAGACTGTCGTGGTTCGGCTCCTTCTCCGGCAGATCCAGTTGCAGCGTCGACTCGATCGCCTGTCCCTGGACGTTGCCGCGAAGCGTGATTTCCGACATGCCCGGCTGATCGTACCGGCCCATGATCACCAGCGGCCGGCCGGCGTAGAGGTCGGGTAGCGGTTGGGGGAGCACGTCGCGGACCTTCAGGCCGCCGAAGTCGATCTCCAGGTCGGTCATGTACGGCGAGGAAATCTTGTCGCCGAATCGGCCGGCCATCTCAGTGGCGTTGTCCTGATTGGTCACCTGCGTGGCAAATCCGCGGCTAAGCTCGGCGGCGCGGCTGATCAGATAATGATTCGGCGCCGCTCCCATCGCCACGGGAAACACCCGCACGTCGGCGAACTCCGATCGCTTCAAATAGCCGAGGATCGAACTGTCGTTACCGACCAGGGCGTCGGTGACCAGCACCAGATAGCGAACTCGGCTCTGCTCCCCGCTGCCTGGTCCCAACGCCGCCTGCAATGCCGGAAGCATCCGTGTGCCCCCGCCTGAATGGAGGTTCCGGATGAACTGTTTTGCCGCGGCGAGGTTTTCCGGCGTGGCGGGAACCGGCTGCGGGTGGAGAGCCTTGGGCGCGTTGCTGAAAGAGACGACTCGGATCGTGTCCTGCGGGTTGACGTGGTCCAGCACGTGCTGGGCGAAGATCCGCAGTTGGCCGATGGCGGGCCCCGACATCGAACCGCTGGTATCCAACAACAGGACCACTTCCCGCGGCATGAGTTCGGCGGTCTCGATCTGCCACTTCGGCTGCAACACCATCGCGAAATAGCCGTCTGACTCGCCGCGGTGCGTCAAGGAGGCCAACACGGTATCCTCGGACGCCAAACGGTACTCGACGACGAAGTCCTTGTTGGGGATCGCCGTCTGGTTCTTCAATTCGATTTGGGCCTCGGTGGGCGACGGGTTCGTGACGTCTAGTTCGTGTGTCACTCCGGTAACCGCACCGATGGGCATGGCGGCGTCGAGCCGGACAGAGATGTGGACGTCGTTGCCGTTGCGCATACCTTGTGGAAGCGGTTGGGGGGTGATCCGTGAGGCGTCGGGAACCTGATCCGTGTCGGGAGCCCAACCGCGACCCACATTGGGCCGGCCCAGCGGCTCACCCGGGATGTAGCGAGGGCCGACCACCATGGGAAATCGCAACACGTAGCGGTCGCCGTCGATTTGCACCGGATGCACGTACTCGATATGCACCGTGACGGTCCCCCGCGGCGGAATGTTGGCCACCGACTGGGTG
>JABMRP010001266.1 GCA_013202535.1 Planctomycetota bacterium | reverse complement strand
GAGCAGCCGGAGCTTGGTGAGCTTGCCGACATGTTCCATGCCGTCGTTGGTGAAGTTATTGTAGAGCAGGTGCAGATACTGCAAGTTGGGCAATGTGGCGATGTGCTCCAAGGCCGCGTCGGTGACATTGGTGCTGCGGCGAAGATTGAGCGACTTGAGCGTCTTGATCCCGGCAAGCAGGGCGACCCCCTCGTCGGTGATTTCCGTGTTGTAGACGGTCAGATCGACCAAATTGGGGAACTTGGTCAGTTGAGGGATACCGGCGTCGCTAATCTCGGCCCCCCAGACCAGCAGCTTCTTCAACTCGGGCAATGCGGTCAGCAGTTCCAGATCGGCATCGGTGGTGGGCATCATTTCCAAGTCGAGCGTCGTGATCGGGTTGTCCGGGTCGTATTGCACTTCGCGCCCCAGATCGTTGATCCGCTCGATCGCCGTCTTGATTGCCGGTGGGACGGGTTCGGCCGGCTTCTCGATCGGCATCTCGGGTTCGGTCGGCTGCTCGACGGGCGCCGCGGGCTCGACGGGTTCCTCCGGTCCGGTCGGCTTCTCCGGCTCGGTCGGACCGGCAGGCTCGGGCGTTTGAGGCGTCTCTCCGGGCTCCTTCGACGGCGTACCCGGGGCGCTCTCTTGCGGTTGGTCCTTCGACTCACCGGGCTTGGCGTCGGACTTGCTCTTGCTCAAGTCGACGGGCCCGCAACCGACGATTCCGAAGACAAAAAGGGTAGCCCAACAAATGATGGCGCATCGGATCACAGCGATTCTCCAGGCAGAAATTCTCGGGGGAAATAGTTGACAGCCTCTTCCGCTCACTCTACACCAGCCTACTGGACGAAAGAGTGGGAAGCAAACCCTTTCCGACACGGCCGCCCGCAATTCGCGAGCCGGGAGCAACCCGTCGGGAAGCATGAAAAAGTGAAGTGTGACCCCGCTTATATACCCACGGCAGGGTCACGAACCCCCTCTCGCGTGGCTGAAGCAGAAGGATTGACCACCACGGATTCTGGACAGACACTAGCTTCTCCTCTATAACGCACGCGCCGGCGGATCGCCACCGGGGCCAACGTGGACGGCCCCAAGAATGGTGGATCGCCTTTTGCGGTGCCGGCGCTTGCCCCGGGAGTAGCGGCTCGCTATGTTGAGGGCGGAATCATCGAATCGAAGAGAACCGTGTTCTTGTCGAAACAAGAGATCAGTTTCCGGTTAACCGTTCGCCAGGAGTAAAGGAGCACGCATTATGCCGAAACCCACTCGTCGCCAATTCCTCAAAACTTCGGCCGTCGCCAGCGCCGGATACTGGGTCGCCGGTGGCGTCCAGGCCCAGGACAGCAAATCGCCCAACGAGAAGCTTCAAATGGCCTCGGTGGGCATCGGCGGTAAAGGATCGAGCGACTCCGCCGATGCCGGCCGATCGGGCGAGATGATCGCCATCTGCGACGTCGACGAAGGCCGGCTCAACGGTGCGGGCAACAGATTTAAGAACGCGAAGAAGTTTACCGACTTCCGCAAGATGTTCGAGGAGATGGGCGACAAGATCGACGCCACGACCGTCAGCACGCCCGACCATTGCCACGCCCCGGCCGCCTTGATGGCCATGCGGATGGGCATCCATACCTTCACGCAGAAGCCGCTGACCCATTCGATCTACGAAGCCCGCCTGATGGGCGAGGTGGCCAAGAAGAACAAGCTGGCCACGCAGATGGGCAACCAGGGAACCGCCCATGACGGTCTTCGCCAAGCGGCGGCGATGCTCAAGGCGGGTATCCTGGGCCGGGTGACCGAAGTCCACGTCTGGACCAACCGTCCGATCTGGCCGCAAGGTGGCGATCGACCGGCGAAAAAGGACCCGCCGGCGCATCTCAAGTGGGACCTTTGGCTGGGGCCCGCGCCGGATCGGCCCTACGGCGACGGCTATCACCCGTTCTCCTGGCGCGGTTGGTGGGATTTCGGCACCGGTGCTCTGGGCGACATGGCCTGCCATACGGTGAACATGCCGTTTGCCGGGCTCGACATCCGCGATCCGACCTCGGTCCAGGCGGAAACCTCCGGCCACAACAAGGATAGTTATCCCAAGTGGTCGATCATCAACTTCGAGTTCCCCAAGAACGATTGGCGCCCCGGACTGAACTTCGTCTGGTACGACGGCGGAAAGAAGCCGGACAAAGGAATCCTTGACGGCAGGAACCTCCCCGGAAGCGGCTGCGCCATCATCGGCTCCAAGGGCAAGATTTTCTCGGCCAACGACTACGGGTCGCAGTTCGAGGTCCTCGGCGTCGACCGGCCCGAGGTCGAGATCACCCGTTCGCCCGGCCACTTCACCGAATGGATCAACGCGATCAAGACGGGCGAGCAGTCGATGTCCAACTTCCCCGACTACGCCGGTCCGCTGACCGAGACCATCCTCTTGGGCAATCTGGCCGTCTTCGCCGCCGATGAACCGGGCATCGGCCCCAAGGTCGAGTGGGACGCCAAGAACCTGAAGGTCAAGAACGTCTCCGGCCTGGAAGGGATCGTCAAGCCCGTCTATCGCAAGGGATACACGTTGGACGAGTAGCGTTTTATCAACTTTTGATCTCGGGGTAGCTACGCTCGCCAGACCGTGGGAATCCCGCCAGTGCCAAACACCCGGCCGCGAGTCTCGACCCCAAAGTCGACGGCTCGCGGCCGGTTTTGTTTTGTGGTGCTGGAATGCGATAAGCCTACACATTCCGTGAGGAAGACGAATGATTTGGACTCTACGTACAAAACTGCGGTACTATGAAGATGAATGGTCCGCGGATATCGAGATCGATCCGACGTCCACACTTGAGCAGTTGCACTACGCTATTCAAGCGGCCGTTGAGTTCGATAACGATCATCTGTATGCGTTCTTCATTGCCAGGGCGGAAAGAAGCCGTGACCGCGAGTATTTCGATGACGACGACGGGCGAGTATACTCCACCACCCTGGAAGCATTGTTTCCTCTGCCGCCCAAGAAATCGCTCTTCTACCTGTTTGATTTCGGCGATGAGTGGTTATTCAAGGTGACCCGAAGCCGGAAACAGCCTCGCGACCCGCGAGAAGGTGTCGACTATCCAATCGTTGTCAAAGAGGCAGGCACGAAACCCGAGCAGTATCCAGAGAACTGGTGATGAAGCCCTAGACGAACAAAGGACGAACAAAGGGGACATTCTACTTTTTCGACGAACAAAGGGGACAGACGAACAAAGGGGACATTCTACTTTTTCGTCTCCTTTCTGGGCCTCCCTCGGGGACGCATTGAAAACTCCAGGCCCAAGCGAGTGGCCGTGTCGTGTTGCCATGGTTCCGTGCCAAAAGGTCGACCGCGGGCGACGCTCTCCCGCAACGCCTTTAACTCGGCCTCTGTTTGTGGTTCGCCCAGCCATGGAAGCCAAGCATCGCCGCGTGGAACCGGACCGGGGTCGAGCGTCGGGCGATCCACGTCTTTCGGCGGGGTGCCGACCGACGACCAGGGCCAACGCTGTGCCTTGCGGATCGGAATCGCCTTGGCGCGCACCGGATTGCGCTCGACATAACGCATCACGGTCAGCAAGTGGTCGTCCTCTTCGATCGGAAACGCCTTGAATCGGCCCTGCCAGACGTGACCGCTCGAATCGTAGTGGCGGTGATAACGCCGCACGTGCGAGGTCAACAGCCACTGCATCCACCGACTCAAGTCGCCGTCTTCGTGCGTCCAAACGACCAGATGAAAATGGTTCGGCATCAGGCAATACGCCAACAGACGCATCAGCACGCGCTGGCTCGCCTCGCACAACAGTTTCAAGAACGCCGCATAGTCGTCGTCCTTGTGAAACACTTCCGAACGGCCATTACCACGATTCATTACGTGATAACACATCCCGCCCACCGATGCTCGTGCTGTTCTTCCCATGGCCGGATCATACCGTACTCATCACAGCGAAAAAAGTAGAATGTCCCCTTTTTTACGACGGTTATTCTCCAGTTGGCTCCAAGTAATTCGGCAAAATCGCCCCCAATGGCTCACTTCCGGCCGGAAGTTAGGTATATTGGAGAGGGTATTATGCTTGTCGCCAGAGGGGGCCCCGACTAACTCCTTGTAGTGGAACGATCGAGGACGAAAAGAGACGATGAAATACCTGATATCTGGCGTTGTTCTGGTCGTTGCGATCGGCACCGCGGGCTGGATTGCCCACTCGCGCGGCGTTTCGCTTCCTTGGATCGACGGCGCTTCGACCGGCGACGCTTCGTCGAGCGATACGGCCTCGGACAACTCGGACCGTTCCGCCGAGAAACAAACGCTTGAGGTCCGCGCGCTGGGACGCCTGGAGCCGGCCGGTGGAATTCTCCAGATCGCGGCCCTGCCGGGCGATTGTCTGGCCAGCGTGGAAGTCGGCGAAGGCGACGTGGTCGAGGCGGGGGCGGTTTTGGCCAAGCTCAAGAGCGGTCCCCTGCGGAAACTTCAACTCCGAGCGGCCGAAGCT
>JABMRP010001265.1 GCA_013202535.1 Planctomycetota bacterium | reverse complement strand
CGCTCGTCGGGCGTCATGTTCAGTTGCCGGGCGATGCGCACGTAGCCGCGCAAGGCGCGGACCTTGTACTTGCCGTCGGGCAACGTCGTGGCCAAGTCGAACATCGCCGGTGCGGCGTCGGCGGTGAGCCAGTTGCCGAGCAACCGGGTCCCGGCGTCCCGCATCGCGTCGTCGCTGCTCTTGGCCGCGGCAACGACCGTCTTCAAGGCCGTCGGTCCGCCGACCGACGTGAGTTGTTCCAGCAGGAAGACTCTTGTGGCGGTCGATCCGTCGGGCATCGCGGCGGCAAGCTTCCTGGCACACTCCTCTTGGGGCATCCGCACGCAGGCCGATTTCAACGACGCCCGCACGACAGCGGCATCGTCCGGGTCGCCGGCGGCAATCGCCAGGGCGATGAAGTCGGCAAGATGTTCCAACTGGGCCGTGGACCCCAAGGCTTTGATCGCCGCCACGCGGTCCGTCGCGTCGGTGCCACGGGCCAATTTCAGCAACGCCGGCGCGGCCGAGGCGATCTTGCGCCCGGCCGTTACGTCGACGGCCATTCGCCGAGTCCCCGCGTCGTCGCTTCCCAACAACTCGACAATCGCCGCGTTGATCTGGCCGCTATCGAGCACGGCAAGTGTCGCTCGGGCGGCGGCGGCGATACGCTCGTCGGATTGCGTGGCCGCGGCAAGCAGCACGGGCACGACCGTCGCGTCGCCCAAGTGGGCCAACGTCCGAATCGCCTCGATGCGAACCTCGCGAGCACCGGAACCGGCCGCTTCCACGACCGTCGGCAGTGAGGTCTTATTGCCAAGATCGCCCAACGCAATGAGCACCAACACCCGACGCTCGGGCGACTGCTTCTTGAACTGGGCCACCAACGCGGCCGAGGGGTCGACGTCCAACTGTCGGGCGGCCTGCAAGGCCAGGCGAAAACGCGCCTCGTCGGCCGACGCGAGTTGTTCGACCAGCCGGGGCAGCCCGGCTTTTCCTTGCGCGAGAATCGCAGTGGAGGCCGCGGCCAATCGGACGTGCTCCGGCAGGTCGGCCTTTTCGACCACGTCGCACAGGGCCACGGCCTTGTCCGTCTCACTCTGCCGGGCGAGACTTTGGGCGCAAATCAAACAGGCGTTGCCCACGGCGGGGCGTAATTCCGGCGCTGCGCCGGACAGCGTCTTTTGCAGGATATCGGCCGCCGCGGCGGTTCCAATATGCCCGAGCGCGCGGGCGGCTGCCGCGGCAACGGCCGAGTCGTCGCTGCCGAGCAATTTCGCTACCGAATCGATAGCCGTCGCATCGCGGCGCGCGCCGATCGAGCCCAACACACCGATCAGCCGCTCGCCTTCAAGCTGAGAGAGTGCTTCTCGCAATGCGGCGCCCGCCGCCGGTCCGGGAATTCCTTCCAACGCTTCCCGGGCGTAGGCCGATAGCTTTTCGTCGGTCAACAGCCCGGCCAGCGCGGGCACGGCGCTTTCGTCGCCGACGATCACCAGCCGCTGACACGCCTTGGCCTTGTCGAAGACCGGTGCATCGGACGAGTTCAACACGGCAACCAATTGGGCCGTTTCACCCGCCGGCGAGTCTTGCGCAGACAATATCGCGGGGGCTATCGCCGAAAGACATGCAACCAGAATAACTGCTCTGAAGTACCGAATACGATTCATGGCCATTTTCCTTATGTGTTTTCTGTCCAGGTGAGGTATCGGTCAAACGGCCCACGGCTGGCGTGCGGATCGGCTTCGCATTCGGTTGGCTTCGTCGTCGCCGACGAACATCTCGGTGACCGGATCGAATTTGAGCTTGCGGCCGAGTTTCCAGGCAATGGCCGCCGCGTGGCAGGCGATGTGCGACTTGCGCATCACGTCGGCGTTGGCTGCCGTGCGGCCGCGCGACTTCACGCAATTGAAGAAGTCGCGCACGTGGGTTTGCGTGGAGGTCCCGGTGATGGTCGGATTTGGCAACTCGGCTCGAAGGGAATCGAGCGAAACGGCAATTCGGCCCGTGTCGCCCGTCTCAACCCAGCCTTCGTCGCCCTCGAACCGCACGGGACACGTTCCCAGGCCGAGCCAACCGCCACGCCGCAGTATCAGCTTCACGCCGTTGGCGTAACGGCAGGCGATCGCATTGTCGCCGGGCATGTCGATCGGTTCGTACTCGATCGGCGTCGTGCCGTCGGCGCCCGCGCCCGCCTGGCAAAGATCCAACGTGTGGGCGCCCCAGTCGAGCAGCGTGGCCCCGGAATCGAAATCGTAGTATCCCCGCCATCGGCCGTCGACGTAGGCCTGATTGAACGGCCGCCACGGCGCCGGGCCGAGCCACATGTTCCAGTCGACGATCTCGGGATCCGGTTCCGGCTGGGCGGGCAACCACTGGTGACTATCGCGCAGTGCATAAATGGAAGCATGAAGCGTGTGCAGGTTGCCGAGCTTCCCGGTTCGCGCCAGCTTGATCGCATGGATGAAATTCGAGATACTGCGGCGCTGCGTTCCGGCCTGGAACACGCGACCCGTGCGACTAATCGTGTCGGCCAGACGGCCGGCCAATTCGATCGAAATGGCACACGGCTTTTCGCTATAAACATCCTTACCCGCCTCGGCCGCCAGCATCGAAGCGTGCGCGTGCCAATGGTCACCGGTGGCGATCAGCACGGCATCGATGTCGTCGCGCTCGAGCAGTTCGCGAAAGTCGCGATACGTGTCACACTTGTCGTCTCCGTTGCGCTGGTCGGCCGTCGCTTTGACGGCCGTTCGCCGATCGGCCCGAACGTCGGCAATCGCCACGAACCGCACGTCGGGCAGCGGCAGCATGGTACTGAGCACGTATCCTCCGCGGTTTCTGATGCCGATGCCGCCGAGGATGATCCGCTCGCTGGGCGCGACGATGCCGCCACGGCCCAAGACGCTACCGGGGATGAGGACAGGCGCCACGGCCGCGGCACTTGCCCCAGCCGCGTTCTTAAGGAAACGTCGCCGAGACATATCCGATGTCGTTGCGTTGGTCATGGTCTTTTCTCCCTTGCGTTTAGCTTTCATGCGATGAATTCTCTCTTCGGGTCGCCTCTTCGGGCGCTACCGTTTCCCCCGCCATCCGCGCGGCCGCTTATTCAGACGTCGCAAATTTCGACGGCCTGGGCAAGCGACGTGAGGGGGTCGCCCGTCGGTACGAATTCGTGGGCGACGTAGCCGGTAAAGCCGGTCTCCGCGATGGCCCGCATGATCGCGGGATAGTACAGCTCTTGGGTTTCGTCGATTTCGTGCCGGCCCGGAACGCCGCCGGTGTGGTAGTGGCCTATCACGTCCTTGTGAGTCTGGATCGTGCGGATGATGTCGCCTTCCATGATCTGGGCATGGTAGAT
>JABMRP010001264.1 GCA_013202535.1 Planctomycetota bacterium | reverse complement strand
TGCGGCCGCAGGCTGCTGTCCTTGGGTCGGTGGATATTGGGGTCGTCACTCCAGGTGAAAATCCGCCTGGCCACGGCCGGACCCATCCACAATCGCTGCTGCGGATCGGGGTTGGCGTCGAGCGTGATCCGCGGAACGGCAATACCCGGCGAGGGGACCCAGGGGAATAGGTTGGCCGCCACACCCTGAACGGCCTGATCGGCGATCATCAGCGGATCGATGACCAAAGCGTTGCCGCCGTGGGCCCAATAGGGGGCCGGATTGCCGTTGGCGGCGACCCACTGGTCGGGATCGAGCATACGCCGGGCCTTCACCTCGCGAAACGCGGCCCGCGCACAGGAGGCCGCCTGATCGGCTTTGCCCGCCTCGACCACCTGGAAGGTACCCAGCGGCAACAGGGCCGCCACGCCCATCAACCCGAAGGACAGCACGAAGATCGAGATCAGCACCTCCAACAGGCTCATGCCTTGCCGGCCGCGCCGGCGGTGGGGGATGAAGAACTTCGGTCGTGTGGTTTGCGTCACGCGATTCACGTTACCGTCCTCCCGTGGTCTGGGCATCTCGGGCAAGTTGCCGAGACATGATGACGTCGGCCGGCACGCCCGCCGCGCCGGTGCCGCCGCTGACTTCGGCCGAAGTGACCAACCCGGTTTGCGGGCTGATGGCCACCCAGAAACTGCGTGTATCCTGCCAGTTGCGATACAACCCGGGCTCCAGCGGCGATAGCGCCTGTTCGCGCCGCCCCACGAGCAAGTAGATCGACTCGGTCGGGACGAAGTGGGTGTTTCCCATATAGACCCGCTGGATCGATCCGTTGGGCGAGAACATCACCGTGACCGGTGCCGAGCCGCCACCGGCAAAAAGGGTGGGATTCGTTTCCGTGCCGGAGAACGCCAGATCGACGACCGTGGTCTTGGCGGCCTCGTACTCTCCGGCGGCCGAGGCGACGGGCTGGCGAAGGATCTCGAAGGGCAGGGGCAACGACTGCCCCGACGTTGGCCAGGGCAAACGGCCCCCCGTTCCCAGATCGGTCGTCAACGTCAGGGAACTGCCGCTGACGTTGGTGATCGTGTACCAGTAGCCCTGGTAGTTGATCCGCATCAGATCGCCCTGCCGCACCAGCGAGGCATCGAACGCCCCGGTAACGTTGGCCGACGCGGTGCCCACGCCCGTGGTGCTCATGGTCACCGCCGTACCCACCGCATCGCCGGAGTAAGGCGGCGGGACCTCGGCCTGATGAAACACGGTGGCAACCTCCATCAGATTGCCGTCCCGCTGAAACACCACGCCGCAAGGCCGGCCGGTGGCCATGGCCCGATTTCGGGCCCCGCTGAGATAGATGTTGATCGTCCGGGCCGTCTCGCGAACTCGCGACTGTTTCATCGCCGGGATGACCTGCCGCGCCGAAAGCACGACCAGGATCAGGAGGATCCCCACGACGACCAGCAACTCCATCAGCGTGATGCCGCGCCGGCTTGCGCGGGGCCGGAAATCCGATATTTTCTGGCTGCCTGTCATCGCACTAGCTCCCGATTCGGTGACTGTGGATGTTGTCGTAATGGTCCAACGACCCGTTGGCCGGTTCGTTCGGCACGGTGGCCGATTGGTTCGCACTGTCCATCGGTGCGCCGATGTTCGCCGAATAGGGATTGCCGTCGTAGGCGTGCAGATATTCGACGTTGATGTCGTAAATTCCGTCGCGGCCGGCCGAATAGACCAGGGGAACCAACTTGTAGGCGGCGTCCTCCAGTTTCATCTTGTCGAACGGATCGTGCATGTGGTCGGGGTTGCCAGCAGGAACATTCGCCTGCACCTGGGAATCGGTAAAGGCGGGCGCCCAGCGGAGAAACTTGATCGGGTTTCCCCAGCCGTCGAGATACTCGGGAAAACCGTCGTTGTCGACGTCGCCGATGTCCCGCTCGGAGAAACTCTTCCGCGCGTCCTCGCCGCAACTCATCGTCACGATCATGTACAGACACTCGGCCGAGGCGTACGCGCCCAGATCGGTCCCGCCGCAACGCTGCTGGTAGGCGACCGAAACGGACGGCTGGTTGGTGAGCCCCGACGTCGGCAGAGGTCCGTTGGTGATATCGGTGTACCGGTCGGGCATCTCCATGCGCATCAGATCGCGGGCGGCCGCGAGCCGGACTCCGGCGGCCGGCCTGGGGTCCATGCCCGAGGTGTTGACCGGCACGCGGCGCGTGGTGTACGACTCGACCTTGGCATCAATGATCCCCTTCAGCGCGGTGATCATGGCCCGGGTCTTCTCCTCCCGGGCCTTGCTCCGCGTCTCATTCAGGGCCACCAGTATCATGGCGGCCAGAATGGCGATGATCGTGGCCACGACCAGCAACTCGACCAGCGTGACACCTCCGCGCCACCGCCCGGGTTGCCGTGTGGACCGCCGCATGTTGAACTTTGAAACGATCATTTTCCCATCTCGTCCTCAAGAGTGCCCTTGATAAAGCTCCCCAAGTTGTCGTAGTGTTCCGTTTGGTAGTTAGTTCCGATGGGATAGTCGGGTTGGCCGTCGCCGAACCGCCCGTCTTGGCCGGCGCAGTAAATCTGATACGAATCGGCGTTGACCCAGACGTTCATCTTCGCATTGTACAGCGGGTAGACCGTTTCGTTGGGGCCACTGGGAGAGATCCATTGGAACTGCTGGGGGTAGTTTCCGCCGCGAGCGCGGAAGTAGAGGATCGGCGCCTGCCCGGCCACGGTCCCCGGTTTGTCGGGGAAATAGCGCAACTGGCCGTCGACGATACGGACCCGTTCGGGCTCGAAATTGTACAACGGTTCGGTACGAGAACCTCCGGCGGAGAACGGATTCTGCGAGTTGGCGCTGAAACCGGTCATCGTTACCGTGTTGCCGTTGACCTGGGGAATGCCCCCCAGCCAGAAGACGAGGGCCGAACTGGTGTCGAAATTCTGGACGTTCAGTCCGCTTCCGCAGGCGGCGCTGGCGTCGTTGAAGAAATTGGCCGAGTTGTTGTAGTTGGGAAACGCCGTCCGCACGAAGGCCAGGACGGCCGCCTGGTCGGAGAAGTCGGGCGGATAGGCCATGTAGCGGCCGTTGAACTTCTCCACCGAATCGCGCAACACGCCCAACTCGATCGTGATCGCCGCCTCTTTGACGCCTTTTCGAGCGGCCATCACGGCTCCGCCGATCAGCGCGGCGAGGATGCCGATAATCACGACGACCACCAAGAGTTCGACAAGCGTAAAACCCTGGCGGCGTTGTCTCACTTGCGGGTAATCCGAAACGTCCATGGTATGGTTCTCCCGGCCAAAAGCGGCCTCTTATCGAGTGAACTTGCCCTATTCCCCCGGGGGACTTGATTATGAAAGCGTCTCAATCAGGCCGATCAGCGGCATGAACAGCGAAATCACGATGAATCCGACAATAAGACCGAGCACGATGATCAACAACGGTTCCATCAGGCTCATCAGGCTATCGGTCAAGACCGACACCTGCTCGTCGTAGTTGTCGGCCACTTTGTACAACATCACGTCCAATTCGCCGGTCTCCTCACCCACGTCGACCATGTTGACCACCATGTCGTCCAGCACCGGCCGGTTCATCCGCGTCAGGTAGACCAGGATGCCGACGATTCCGGACACGCCGAAGAACATGGCGAACACGTTGACCATCGCAAGGATCGCCAAGGGCCCCATGAAAAAAAAGAACCAGCAGAACGCCGCCATGGGATGAAAGCTGGGTACCGAGGCTTCCTTCAACGGCTCGGCGATCGTCTCGCCCTCGCGAATCGACTCGTAGACTTCCTGGAAGAGATTCTCGAACATGGCGTTGCCCGACGTATCGCGGGTAATGGTCAGACCTTCGAGGATGGGCACGCCGCTGGCCACCAGGGTTCCCAAGGTTCGGCTGGTTCGGGCAACGATGTTC
>JABMRP010001263.1 GCA_013202535.1 Planctomycetota bacterium | reverse complement strand
TGCGACGACAGCGCCGGCCGCCGGGCGCTTTGGGCCAATGCGGCGACCGGCATCGGGGCCACGTTGCACGAAACGGCCCATGGCTTGGGGATCTTTCACTGTCGCGACGACGGCGATATCATGACCCGGGCGTTTGATCATTTCGCCCGAGCGTTTGTCTTTGTCGACGCACCGTGCAGCCGCAACCGCGAGCCGTACGAGTTCCCCGACGACCAGATCGCCCGTTTCAACGCCGTCTCGGCCACCGCGTTGATCGCGACCCGCTGGTTTTCGCTCGACGATCGTGCGTACGAACCGCCGAAGGAGATCAAGGTGTGGATCGACGAGAAGCACGACCGGATCGAGTTCGCGGTGGGCCACGGGATACGGTTTATCGGTTTCGACCGGGGGGTCGACACCGTGGCGTTTCACGCGTTTCTCGATGCGCCCGACCCGCCGCACCAGCTTGGTTTCGATCTGAAAGAAATCCGCAAGGCGACCGGTGCCGAGCCGGTGCGCGTGCGGGTGATCGATTCGCAGGGGTATATTCTCATGCAGGATGTTCGTATCCCGCCGGAGCCGTCCGAGTAGAAGTACCTCGGTTTAACCCGGGCACTTGTGCCGGGAGTTTGCTGTTCAACTTTCGACCAGCCCCGCAGCCCCCAGTGCCACGACGATCTGCTGGGCCGCCCCTTCGGCGCCGAGCCGCTCGACGTTGACGGCCAGATCGTAGAGGTGCGGGTCGTTGATGTCGTGATGGAAGTATTGTTGCACAAACTTCCGCCGCTGGCCGTCGATGGTCTCCATAAGCCGGCGAACTTCGTCTTCCCGCAGGTCGTGGCTCTTGGCCAGTTGGGCAAACCGATACTTCGGCGGAGCAAGGATCCGCACGGCCAGACCCCGGGCCATGGGCAGGAGGAACCGGGCGCCTCGTCCCACCAACACGACGTTGCCGCGACGGCCGGCGGCAAAGACGATTCGATTGAGGCAGTCGACGTATTTCTCGTGCGGAATGCTCGGCGGGTCGAGCAGGCCGTCGAGCACGCCGGAAAGCCAACCGGCCTCGGTCTCGTCGACTTGCTCCAGCAACGGGCGCGAAAGCTTGAAGTTTTCGGCGATCTGGTCCAGCAAGTTCTTGTCCAGGACTTCCCAACCGAGCCGCTCGCCCACCAGCCGGGCGATCTCCTCGCCGCCGGTCCCCGCTTGGCGCGAGAGGGTAACAAAAGGACCGAAATCCCGCCCGTGGTCCTCATTGAGCCGGTGCAAGCACTGTTGATCCTTGAGCTGCTGGGTGCGCGACCACGCTTGCATCTGGCGCTCGGCTGCGGCAATGATCTTGGGATCTTCGCGGGTCTGGTCTTTCATCGTTCGCCCTTCGCGCAAGGAGATCGATTGTGTCGGCTCGCGCATTGTAACAGAAAACCCGGAGAAACTACACAAAAACGCGCGTGCCGCCTCGAAAATGGCCGGTTTGGGGGCCAATCACTTGAATCGTTCCCCACTTCAGGACTAGAATCGTGCGTCGACGTTGCCGCCTCCGTACATCCCGTCCGTCCATACCCCGTCCGAGGACTACGACCATGGATCGCCGCTCGCTTGAAAGAGTCCTTTCCCTCACTCTGTTGCTGGCATCCGCCGCCAGCCTGTCTTCCATGGGTTGGGCAGCCGAAGGGGTAGGCGAGCGGCCCAATATCATTTTCTTCTTCAGCGATCAGCAGCGTTGGGATACCGTCGGCTGCTACGGTCAGGAACTGCCCCTTACGCCCCATCTCGATCGCATGGCCGCCGAAGGGGTGCGGTTCGACTTGGCCTTCACCTGCCAGCCGGTCTGCGGGCCGGCCCGATCGTGTCTGCAAACAGGAAAGTACGCTACCGAGACGGGCTGCTTCCGCAACGGGATCGCGCTGCCGACCGACGAGAAGACCATCGCCCACCGGCTTTCCGAAGCCGGGTACGAGGTCGGCTATCTGGGCAAATGGCATCTGGCCTCCACGCACGCACGGGGCGCCGCGGTCGACGTCAACTATCGAACGGAGCCCATTCCCCCGTCGCGTCGCGGCGGATACAAGGATTTCTGGCTCGCCTCCGACATCCTCGAATTTACCAGCCACGGGTACGACGGTCACATGTTCGACGGCGACATGCGGAAAGTGGACTTCCCCAAGGATCGCTACCGGGTCGATGCACAGACCGATTTTGCCTTGGACTACCTCCGCACCCGCGACGGCAAGCGGCCGTTCTTCCTGATGATCTCCTACATCGAACCGCACCACCAGAACGATCATGGCCACTTCGAGGGACCGCGGGGCTCGAAGCAGCGGTTTGCCGACTACAAGCTGCCCGGCGATCTGGTCGACATGAAGGGCGATTGGCAGCGCGAGTTTCCCGACTACCTCGGCTGCATCCACAGCCTGGACGAAAATCTGGGCCGAGTTCGCGCGGAGTTGAAGAAACTCGGTCTGGCCGACAACACGGTGATCCTCTACTCGTCCGATCACGGCTGTCATTTTCGCACGCGCAACGGCGAATACAAACGGTCGTGCCACGAGAGCAGTATCCGCGTCCCGATGATTGCCTACGGGCCGGGGTTTCGCGGCGGGCGCGTGGTCGATGAACTCGTCAGCCTGATCGACGTACCGCCCACGATTCTCGCCGCCGGCGGTGTGGACACCCCCGATTCGATGCGCGGCCGTCCGCTCCAGCCGCTTGCCGACGGCACGGCGACCGACTGGCCCGAGGAGGTTTTCGTACAGATCAGCGAGTCGCAGGTCGGCCGAGCCGTCCGCACGAAGAAGTGGAAATACTCGGTGGTCGCCCCCGGCAAATCAGGCGGCCGCGACGGGGGCAGCGATCGCTACGTCGAAGCCTTCTTGTACGATCTCGAAAACGACCCCCACGAGCGTACCAACCTCGTGCGCGACGCGGACCTGATTGAAGTTCGCCGCCAATTGGCCGTCACCTTGAATCGCCGCATGACCGAAGCCGGCGAAGCGGAACCGGTCATCGAGCCGGCGGGCGGAGGATCGTGAGAGCCGTTTAGCCCGGGCACTTGTGCCCGGTG
>JABMRP010001262.1 GCA_013202535.1 Planctomycetota bacterium | reverse complement strand
TTGCTTCTCTCGTCCAAAGGCACGGGAAACATGCCCTGTCCCTGGCGATGGAATTCGTCGTTGACGATCCGCGGCATGGAGTCGGGCCCCAGAAAGACGGCCAGTCCGCCGCCGCCCTTCACGTATTCCTCCACGGCCGTCACGGCCGAACGGTCCAACCGATCGAGGTTGAACAGGTAGATCACGCGATACGGCTCCAAGGGATTCCGCCCGAGAAACGCCGGCGGCTCGACTTGCAGGCTGATCCCGGTCGCCCGATGCGCGAACAGCGCGGCGAAGAAGCCGACGTCGCGCTGTTCCGGATTGCCGTCGACGAGCAAGACGGGGACGGTGGGCGGACAATCGATGATGCAGTGGCGAATGTTGTCGGCCGCCACGTGGTCGCTGGGCAGCCGCGCCTCGACCGTGTGCTCGCCGGCCGTGGAAAAGGAGTGGTCGAAGTGCTCGGTTACGCTTCCACCCGGCGGAATACGGGCGATCGTCACGTTGGAGGTCTTGGTCACGTCGTCCACGGACAACTCGACCTGCACGTCGCGAATCTCTCGGGCGCTGAAGTTCTCCACCGTCACCTGCATGTCCAGGGGAACGTTCACCGCGCGGGCACCCTGGCCCGGGATGAGCGAACTGATGGCCAGATTCGGGCGGACCGAGCCGACGCAGTTGACCAGATGGAGTTGGGCGCCGCCGTCGGTCAGTTGGCGCAGTTTCTCGCGCAGGTCGTCGGCCTGCTCCCATTGCCGCGTACGGAAATCGGAAACCAGATAGACCACGCTATGCTCGTTGTCGGCCTGGGAGAGCAACTGGGAAATCGCATCGAGGGTCCGCTCGGGTCCCCGGGCCGACTGCGACGGTCCCATGGGCAACAACACTTCCTCCAGTTGCGTGCCGAACTCGTCGTCGACGACGACCTTCGCCAGATCGGGTTCCGAGCGGCTGGTGCGCAGCAGGGTGAACGCCTGGGGGGTCGTGGGGCGGCCCACTTCCTTGCCGATACGCCGCACGACCTCCAGCCCCTCGGCAAAGGCCGTGGTACCGGCCCAGCGATCCGACATGGAGAAGCTGTCGTCGAGCACGACGATGTGGTGCGTCTGGCTGCTTCCGAATATATCGCCCAGGGCGTTGTACAACTTGGGCTGGGCCACGACCAGCACCAGGACGGCCAGCGCGGCCATCCGCAGAAGCAGCAGCAAAAGCTGCTTCAGCAGCACCCAGGTGCGGTTTCGCTTGAGGCTGATCAGCAAGAACTCCATGGCCGCCCACTTGACCCGGCGATGCCGCATCATGTTGATCAAGTGGATGATCACGGGAATGCCGACCAGCGGCAACCCTAACCAGAACAGCGAACTGAAGACAAACGATGGCATGGGCCGGCGATGCTTTTGCGGGTCAGGGTTGCGGGGGTGTGTAACTCTACGCGGCGGTACTCTCGGTCGCGGGGATATCTCCGCGGTTGCAGGTTAGCGGTAGTTGCGTTCCAGCCGGTTGCTGAGATATCGGGTCAGCACGGCATCGAGCGGTTCGCTCGTGCGAATCAGATCGTAATCGACGTTCTGCCGGGCACATCCCCGGCGCACCTCACTGAGAAATTCTCCCAACGCTTCCAGATATCCCTGCCGCAATGCGCGGGGATTGCAACTCAGGCGGTCGGGGACCTCCAGGCCCTCGAAACGCGTCGGGCCGCTAAAGGGAAAATCCACCTCATCGTCGTCCATGACGTGGAAAACCATCACGTCGTGGCCACGGCTGCGGAGCAGTTCCAAGCCTTTGAACAGTCCGGGACGATCGACCAGCAGGTCGGAGATCAGAATCACCATCCCGCGCCGCGGATAGCTCTCCGCCACGCGCCGGAGGATCGCAAGCATGTCGGTCTTGTCCTTCGGCTCGCTGATATCCAGCGCCTGCACAATCGACTGCAAGTGGTTGCGTTTGGTGCGTTGGGGGACCGACATGCGCGGGGCCACGTCGAACGACACGCATCCCACGGCGTCCTGCTGGCGCAACAGCAAGTAGGCCAGGCTGACGGCGATCGTGCAGGCGTATTCGTACTTGTCCATCGCCTGCGAGCCGTACCGCATGCTGGCCGACACGTCGACGGCCAGCGTGCAGCGGAGGTTGGTGTCTTCCTCGTACTGTTTAACGTAGTAGCGATCCTGCTTGGCCCAGACTTTCCAGTCGACGTTGCGCAGATCGTCGCCGACGGTGTATTCCCGGTGCTGCACGAACTCGACGGAGTGGCCGAAGTACGGGCTGCGATGTCGTCCGGAGAGAAATCCCTCGACGATATGGCGCGCGCGCAGATCGAGCCGGGCAATCCGCCGGATCGCCTCAGGATGCGAAAATCTCTTGGAATCGGGCATCGCTGGTCAATTCATCTTCTTTGGAGGGGGTAACGGCGATCAGCCGCGAGATCACGTCGTCGGCGGTGACACCTTCGCTCTCGGCCGCGAAGTTGACCACCAGGCGGTGGCGCAACACGGGCGCGGCCAGCGCCTGGATGTCCGCACAGGTGACGTGGGTCCGCCCGTGCAACAGGGCCCGGGCTTTGGCGCCCAGCACCAGGTATTGCACCGCGCGGGGACCGGCGCCCCAACTGAGCATCTCGCCGATGAAGTCGGGCACGCCCGGCGAGCCAACTCGTGTCTGCCGGACCAGCGACAAAGTAAAGCGAATCACATGGTCGGTCACGGGAACCTCGCGAACGATCCGTTGCAGCTCGACGATTTCCTCGCCGGTGAGCACCGGCTCGACCGCGTCGATCGCCGTGGTGGTCGTTCGCCGGGCCACCTCGAACTCTTCGTCGAAGCTGGGATAGTCGACGAATACCTTGAACATGAAGCGGTCCTGCTGCGCCTCGGGCAGCGGGTAGGTCCCTTCCTGCTCGATCGGGTTCTGCGTGGCCAGGACGAAGAACGGATCGGCCAGTTGATGCCGCACGCGGCCCACCGTCGCCTGGCGCTCCTGCATCGCCTCGAGCAGGGCCGCCTGGGTTTTCGGCGGCGTACGGTTGATCTCGTCGGCCAGTATCACGT
>JABMRP010001261.1 GCA_013202535.1 Planctomycetota bacterium | reverse complement strand
CGCGGATCACCGGCGGACAAAGGTAATAGGAGTCGAACAGGACGATGGCCCGAGGCAGGGCGACCTCGGAAATCGTGTCGGCCGCCAATTGGGTCAGTTTGCGAAACGAAACGGGATCGCCCGGATAGGAAGGCTTGCTGGTTTCGGCACAGAATGCTTCGGCCGCCCATAAACGGATCGCGTAGGGAATCACGACGCCGCGATAGAGCAACGCGCAACCGACGATCGTATGGCCTTGTGCATACACCTTCTCGGCGTGCAGAAAGATCTTCGACACGGCGTCCATGCGTTTGCCGCGTTTTCGCTTCTGCGTGTCGTCCACCAGGATGTAGACCCGGTGATTCGGTTTCCAGCCAAGATGCTTGAGCGTATCCAGTGCCGTCTGCCGCAGCGCCTCCGGAGCATCCCAGTGCGCCCGCGTGAGAAAGAAACCGATCGACTGTCGCGTATGATGGTTCCGGCATGCCTGCTCGATCCGTCTCAAGTTCCGCCGACCATTCATGGCCGCAAGAGCCACCACCACCCGCCAAAAGTGGGCGAAGTGGCAACAGCCGATGATTTTGCGAACTCGACGAAAAAAACGCTTGCCAAACGGCGGATATCTTCTGATCCTGGGCATAGGGTCTCTCCTTCATGGTCTCGTCCCGGCCCGATCCGGGAAGGCGCCTTTTCAGGCACACAACATGAAGGAGAGCCCCCTCTTTCTCGGCTTTCAAGGTCGCTAGCATTGCTAGCTTTTCACTATGAGTAATAACCTAGCGCGGCCTCGCTTCGCTCGGCCACAACCAACTTGGTGACAACACTTTGCGCTTTGAGGTGTGGAAACTTTGAGGATGTTTCCTCAATGTTGAAGGCTAATGGCATAACATGCCACGCGAATCACCCGGCGCGCGGTTCGCGGAAGACCCGATATTCGGGTCTCGACGGACGTTCACTGCCGTGTTCGTCCATCTCCGGAAACATGCCAACCACGTCGGTGACATCGATTAGGCCGACAGGCCGGCCTTCGGCGTCGATCACCGGCAACTCGCTGATCTTCCGCTGGGCCATTGCCGCCACGGCGTCGATCATCTTGGTGCCCATCCGGACCGTCGCCGGCCGCGTGGTCATTACCTCCCGAATCGGCCGGTCCAGGGCCTGTTCACGCGGGTGCTCGAACAGCCGTGCCAGGTCGCTATCGGTGAAGATTCCGCTGAGCTTTCCCTCGCCATCGACGAGCATAATCGCGCCGGTCCGCCGCCCGGGGACGCTGAGGTCGACGAATGTCTGGCGGACCGTCTTCTCCTCGGACGCCACCCGACATTGGGCCAACGCGCGGAGGTGATGGTCGACCTTGCTGAGCCTGCGTCCCAGGCTGCCGGCGGGGTGAGACCGGGCGAAGTCCTCGCGGGCGAAATCCCGCATTCGGCTGGTCACCAACGCCAAGGCGTCACCCAGCGCCAGCATCGCGGTGGTGCTCGTCGTGGGAGCCAGCCCCAGCGGGCAGGCCTCGTCGAGCGGCCCAAGTTCAAGCACCACCGCGGCCGCTTGTCCCAAGGTGCTGTTGGCCCTGGCCGTGACCGCCAAGATGGGTACACGAAGATCCCCCAGTGAAGGGAGAATCCGAACGATTTCCTCCGTCTGACCGCTCTGGGACAGGATTAGCATCACGTCGTCGGGATGCACTCGGCCCAGATCCCCGTGGACGGCCTCCGCCGGATGCAGGAAGTGGCTGCGTGTGCCGGTAGAGGCCAGTGTGGCCATGATCTTCTGCCCCACCAGCCCGGCCTTCCCCATTCCGCAGACGATCACACTGCCGCGGCACCTATGCAAATAGTCGACCGCCCGGCAAAACTGGCTGTCCAGCCGTTGGGCGATGTCCAGGAGCGTCCTGCTTTCCTGCTCGATGATCTGCCGGGCGAGGCGAAGCTGTTCGAAAGGGCTGAGCGTGTCCAGCTTCCGGACGGGATCCGAACTCATCGACCTGTCCTCCCTGACTTCCGTCGACGGAAACGCAAGAAATGCTGGGCTGATTGTACCGCCGATACCGATTTCGAGCAACGTGGGTCTTTCAGCTTGTACGGACGCCTGGGCCCGGGGCTGGCTTGGGGGACGAACCGCGGCGGTGGGGATTGCGACGGCGGCGGTCGTTGGTGGTGCTCGCTTTCCCGTGTAGTCGCGAGGGGCCAAACAAAGGGGTAAACTACTACGTAGTCTCGTTCGCCCAGGCTTCCAGCGCCTGGAATTGGCGGATGAAGCCCTGCTCTTCGACGCCGTGGGGGCTCTTGAAGAAGCTGGCCAGGAAGGGCATCAGTCCCACGTGGCCGCGGCGCCGGGCCAAGTCGGTGAAGCGGACCATGTCCAGCACTAATGGAGCGGCCAGCAGCGAGTCGCAGCCCTGCCAGATGAACTGCACCGTCATTGGCGTGCCTAAGAATCCCATGAAGTGGATATGGTCCCATGCAGTTTTCCAAGCGCCGAGGCTCTCGATGTACTCGATCGACACCAACGTCTGTGGCCGATACTCGAGGATCTGGGCCAACAGGTGGTCCTTGCTGGTGACCTTGGCCGCCTTGTTCACCGGGTCGTCGAGGACCTTACCGTCCAAGTTACCCAAGATGTTGTGCCCTACCCAGCTCATCACCCGGAAGTTGCGGTGGTAGAACATGGGGGCCAAGACGCTCTTCATCAGGGTCTCGCCCGTCT
>JABMRP010001260.1 GCA_013202535.1 Planctomycetota bacterium | reverse complement strand
TGTCGACTTCAAAATGGTCGCCCCAGCAGGCCAACTCCAGGCCGTCGTAACCGAACTCGCTGCACTTGCGTGCCATTTCTTCCAACGGCAGGTCCGCCCATTGGCCGGTGAACATCGTTACCGGTCGTGCCATGTCATAAGCTCCTTTGTACGATTCCAAGAGAAAACCCGGGCCACAGACCGCCCGAGGATGCCGGACACGTTTTCCTAGTCGTCTGTCACTTCCTGTTCGTCAGTCACGCCATTTTGGATCGGTGCCACGGGCATCTTGCCCGTGACAAACGCCTAGCACTTATCGGGCCATATTTTGACATATTTGCCGCGCCGTGCAACTCCCCCCCTGCAGATCCGGCCCAGCGGGGCCCCGGCGCTTCATGGCGGCCAGGCGGCGTCGTGCTATAATTTCGGAGGCGGCCACCTGACTGCAACCACCGTCGCCCAAGCCCAGGGGTCGCACCTCCTGGGCACGAGGACGCATATATCCCAGAGTCCGCATACCCCCGACCCATCGCATACGCCCGGTGGGCATAGCCTGTCGAACAAAGGGCCGGATTTCGATGCAATCGCCCAATTACCGCTGTTTTGCTCTGTCCGCCCTGTTGTTCCTGCTATGCATCTCGCCCGGATTGGCCGCCGGGAGGGTCAACCTACTGGTCGTTACGGAGCCACGCACGGCACCGGGCGAGCAGCAGAGTTGGATGCGGCGACTCAGCAGAGCGGGGATTACCAGCGTTCGGCTGCGTACCCGCCAGCCACTCGATCGGGTGGGGATCCAAGTGATTGGTTCCGGCGATCGGCCGACCTACGCCGTGACCGGCTCGCTCAATTCGCGGGGTGAACTGGAACTCCCCGGCCGGCGATTTCGTGCCGGACAGGAATCCCAGATCGCCCAATTTCTCGACGACTTGGCCGAGCACGGTCCGCCAACTCCGGCCGAGGGGAAACCGCCGGCTGACACCGCACCTTTCGGCCTGACTTCCGAACAGTTCGAGCTGGCCCGGACCGATATGTCGACCGCGGTCCGACAGAAAACCGCCGGAGTGGACCGGCATGCGGCGTTGGAGGCGGTTCGGCGGCAATTGGCCCTTTCGTTACGAGTCGATGCGGCGGCCGTCGCGGCGCTGCGAGGAGACACCGTCGCCGAGGAACTGTCGGGGATGAGTTGCGGCACGGCGCTGGCCTGTCTGCTTCGGCCGGCCGGTCTGTGCCTGGTGGTGCGGCAGGGAACCGGCGCGCTGCCTGAGTACGTCGTCGTTCCGGCGCGCCCCAACTTGGAGATCTGGCCGATTGGCTGGAAATCGGAAAAGGTCCGCCGCCAACTGATCCCTAATATCTTTGCCAAGCTTAATGCCAACATCCAGCGGACCCCCGTGATCAACGTGATCAAGGCCATCTGCGGACGATTGAACGTCCCCTATCTGCTCGATCACAACGCCCTGGCCCGATGGGGGATCGACGTCAACACGACCCTCGTCACCCTGCCACCAGGCGAGAAGACCTACGAGCAGATTCTCAAGAAGGCACTGTACGACTCGAAACTGAAGTGCGAACTTCGCGTCGACGAGGCCGAGAAGCCGTTCTTCTGGATCACCTCGTTCAAGCCGATGTGAGCGACGGCATCTCAGGCGACCAAGGAGCCCCCCGGTGCAAAGTAGTGCTGCTAATCCGCATTGAGCTTCTTCGCCAATCGCGCAATCCGCTCGCCCAGTCGGCCCGCCGCATCGAGTTCGCCGGCGCCAACGCCCGGGTCCAGCGGGCCGGTCATTGCCGCGGCGCCGGCTTCGGCCCACTTGTCGTCGCCTTCGGCGTCTTCATACAACGGGCCGGCCACGACCATGCGGACGTTGACCATGAACAGCAGCAGCGAAACCACGACGTGTTCCTTGCCGCCGACCTGTCCGCTGCCGGTGGCAAACGCGCCGCCCACCTTGTCGGTGAAGTCGACTTTCATCTTCCACGACCAATCGTCGATGGCCACCTTCATCTTGCCCGGGATGTTGGCGAAGTAGGTGGGACATCCGAGGATGATCGCGTCGGCCGCTTCGAGATCCTCTTTGGTCACCTTCTCGACCCGCTTGACCACGGCCACGGCGCCCGGCACCCGTTTCACGCCGACCGCCACGCCCTGGGCCATTTTCTCCGTGCTGCCGTAGAGCGAATGGTAGGCGATCAACACAACAGCGGCCGGCCGATCGGCGTCATCCCCCGGCTCGGCCACCGCCGGGTGAGTTGCCAGCAGAAGGCATCCCAGAACAAGTCCCACGATCGAAAG